>JAIXPR010000088.1 GCA_027486155.1 Pseudomonadota bacterium
AATCGATGATCGCTTGTGTATCGATACCGGACGCGATTCCGGAGAAGCTTAGTGCCGCCATGCCGTTCCTCTAAGGGATGTCACCTGTTGAACGACCGTTCTTGGCCCCCCGTAGGCGGGTAGAGCGGAAAATACTGCCGCTCAGGTCGCCACGTCAGCGCCGTTTCTGGCGCTTTTTTGCCGTTTTTGGAGGGGAAACAATCCCTTGCAACCAAGCGTGCAAGAAGGGATCCAGCTCAGGGCACAAGGAGGAGAGGGCTTGGGCGAACGACCGTTGCCGGTCGGACAAGGCCTGTCGCACCAGGAGTGGAGCTAGCTGTGGATTACTGCTCCAGACATCCTCGCACGCACGTCCGTTGACTGCTACCACGTGAGCATTGAGTCCCCGTGCGATGAGCATGGCGGCGATTCCATAGATCGCTCTCGGAACGTCATGTCCCTGAAGCAGGCGAGCGACTCGAGAGATGTGTGTTCCTGGCCCCTGCAAAGCCATCCGAAGCAACGGCACCACCTCCCTCAGCGAACCGGAGCTCACCCAAGCAATAAGTTTCCGCTGCGCGGGGATAGCGAGCTTATCGCCCTTCATAATCAGAAGGAAATCCGAGACTGAGAACACAGAACAGAAATGACGTAACGCCTCGAATATTCCCTCTCCGTGTTGGTCGGT
This sequence comes from Pseudomonadota bacterium, assembly GCA_027486155.1. Lineage (GTDB taxonomy): Bacteria > Bdellovibrionota_C > UBA2361 > UBA2361 > OMII01 > OMII01. The sequence goes on from JAIXPR010000088.1 coordinate 668, forward strand.
CTCAGAGGTCGCATTGAGGACACTTTCGACAAGCGCCATCTCAAGGGGTGAGCACTGGGTGGTGTAGCCGTGCCACTTGTGATGCGTCATCGGTTCGGGCCGCCGATGCGATGGTGGGAAGCGAACTGCTGGTGACACGGCATCTGGCGAGGATGAGCTCTTTTGATCGTTGCCGTTCAAACGATGGGAGGCCGCAGCCAGGGCCTGGGCAAGCGATCGCATGCGAACGCTCGTCATGGAGCGTTTTTTGGCTAATGTACCAAGATCGAGTGTAAGAAATTGCCGAATGGTGAGTGACTCTTCAAAGGGAGCGCGAGGGGTGTCCGCTTGCCAAAAGACTCCAAGGGTGAGATCAGCTAAGCTTTTAAGGTCCGGGTGGGCCTTTAGGAGAGCGACCTGTTCCCGCAGCTCTAATTCACACTGAACGCTGTTAAAGGTAGTTTCAGTCGATCCCTCCGACTCGAGCTCAGGGACGTCGTCTGCGGTGTCGAATCCCGGCTCATTGGACTCGGCTCCCTCCCCCTCCGTGAGGGCGAGAAGAACGGCGACGAGGAGCCTTTCCTGTCCTTCATCCAGTTTCAGAAGTTCCGAGGACTGCGTATCTACCGCCGCGACCAACTCCTCAAAGGTCATCTCAGCGAGCGCCCCAAGGGTCGACGCATCGTCGCCCAGAAGGGGGCCTACCTGAATTGACTTTAAAAAGCCAAATCGCGGCGAGGTCGCGAACTCTTTGAGTGCGGCGTTCAGTTGCACTCGCTCTTCTTTGTGCGTTGCCATGGTCGTCCTCTTCCTCTCGGGGGCCTCTCTGTAGGGGGGCTCGTATGCGGGGACCCTTTGTTGGTTAGATGCGAACACGCCCATCCCGGGACGCTTGCAACTATCAAACGGCGGCTCACATTCCGTATCCCAAAGGGGACGCTTCCCAAAGGGGACGCTACCCTTTTTCGTTCGCAGGGCGCCCCCGCGGCCTCACAACCAGGGTTCTTCCGGTTAAGCGCTCCAGCCCGGTAATAAACTCACTCTCTCCAACAGGTAAGTTCATCAGAGTCGAACGACGCAACGCTTCGCACTTGTAAGGACATAGGAGTGAGCTCCCATTCATGGTAAGTGCCTGAGACGCCTTGTGAAGCCATCGGTCAGGTGCAGTCAGGTAGGGATTATGATCTCCTGAGATGTGAGATTTCGCACTCGACCACAAATAATCCTCCGGTCGCCGCACCAGCCCCGCCCGCACTGGATTCTCCGCAACGTAGCGTAGAGCATTCATAGAATGTTCTGCGTCGAGTGGCGCTGAGAAAAAACGCCCTTGCCAGTTAAGTCCGGTGCGGCCGAATCGATAATTGAGGTGCTGTGAATAGAGCATATGGAGCGGCTTGAGAGTCCTCGCAAGCCCAGTGACATCCTGCGGAACAAGAAGCAGGTGTGAGTGATTATTCATCAGACAATAAGAGACGATGAAAACGCGGGCTTCAATAGCGTAATGAACAAGCTGTCTAAGAAAGAAAATTCGATCCTCATCGTCGAAGAAGACGTCGGCACGATAGTTTCCCCGTTGGGTCACATGATGAAGTAGTTTGGGCACTACAACCCGCGCGGATCTTGGCATGCCGCTCTAATCGAGGACTGTGATGGAAAGTTGCGGTGGGGGTAGGTTTGGCCGGCGCAAAAAGGGTAGCGTCCCCTTTTTCAAAAAGGGTAGCGTCCCCTTTTTCACACCATTCCCCTTTTTCCAGTGTCCGCTTTAATGAACCTTCTCCACCGGCTCCTGCTCCATCTCAAAGGTGAGGGCATCGTCTTTAAGACCGATTCGTACTACGCCTCCATCCTTAAGGGCTCCGAAAAGGATCTCATCGGCGAGCTTGTTCTTAAGCTCTCGCTGAATAAGTCGCGCCATCGGTCGAGCGCCGAAGACCGGATCGAATCCTTTGGCGGCGAACCACTCACACGCTGTGTCAGAGACATTAAGCTTTACGTTACGGGTCGACAGTTGTCCTTCAAGCTCTTTGACGAACTTATGCACAACCTGAAGAATAACCGGCGGTGGTAACGGATTGAAGAATACAGTCTCATCAAGACGATTCCTAAATTCAGGCTTGAAGAGATTTTTGATCGCCGTATCTCGGAAGGTGTTCTGTTGAGAACTGCCGAAGCCCAACGATGCGGCCTTCTCTGAACCCGCATTGGTCGTAAAGATAACGACGACATTTCTGAAGTCAGCTTTCCGTCCTTGGGAATCGGTAATCGCCGCGTTATCCATGATCTGAAGGAACACATTGAAGATATCCGGATGAGCCTTCTCGATCTCATCGAAGAGAATAACCGAATATGGATGCTTCTTTACCACATCGACCAAAAGCCCACCCTCTTCGTACCCAACGTATCCTGGAGGGGCTCCGGTGAATCGAGCAACCAGGTGCTTATCACTGAATTCACTCATGTCGAATCGGTGAAAATTAACACCCATCTCTTTGGCCAGCGCCTTCGCAAGCTCTGTCTTACCGACACCGGTTGGCCCAGCGAAGAGAAAGCTACCAATCGGTTTTGCCTCACTCTGCAGACTCGCCCTGCTCCGTTTAATCGCACGTGTTACCGCATCAACGGCCGCGTCCTGTCCGAAAACAACCTTCTTGAGATTCCTTTCAAGATTTCTGAGGAGCTTCTCGTCAGATACGCTGACGCTGGTAATCGGCACCCGGGCGATCGACGCTACGACCTTCTCCACCTGCTCTTCGGTGATGGCTTTCTTCCGTTTTGATTTTTGAAGAAGAGAATTCGCCGCCCCAGCCTCATCGATCACATCGATCGCCTTATCAGGAAGGAACCGATCGTTGATATACTTGGCGGATAGTTCCGCGGCCGCTCGAAGCGCCTCCTGGGTAAAGCTCGCTTGATGAAAGCTCTCAAATTTCGATTTGAGCCCCTCAAGGATCTTGACGGTTTCCTCAACGGTCGGCTCGGGAAGATCCACCGTCGAGAACCGTCTGCTGAGAGCCGAATCTTTTTCAATATTCTTCTTGTAGTCAGAGTGTGTCGTGCTTCCCATGCACCGGATCTCTCCGGAGGCGAGCGCCGGTTTCAAGAGATTTGCCGCGTCAAGGGAACCGTTCCCCGTGGCACCCGCGCCCACAATCGTGTGCATCTCGTCGATAAAGAGGATCGCTTTCGGGCGATGCTTCAATTCGTCAAGCACACGTCGAATCCGCTCCTCGAACTCTCCACGGAATTTAGTCCCGGCTACCATCGCTCCCATGTTGAGCAAGTACACATCAGCTCCTTCCAGCTGAGGTGGCACGTCATCACGAGCAATCCGTTGGGCGATAGCGTGCGCCATCGCGGTTTTTCCAACGCCAGGTTCCCCGATGAAGAGCGGGTTATTCTTTTGACGACGACACAGGATCTTTATGGCGCGTGTGATCTCTTCTTCTCGTCCAATCACGGGATCCAGCTTGCCGACACGAGCCTTTTCAGTCAGGTTTTCCGAGAACTGCTCCAACGCCGACCGCCCTGAGCGAGCGGACACACCCTCATCCTCGCCATCCTCCCCCCTATCGGAGAGAATCTCATCATCACCGGTCACGGACTTCGAGATTCCGTGGGCGATAAAGTTCAGAATATCAAGCCGTCCAATTCCCTGCTTTGCGAGGTAAAATACGGCGTGGGAATCCTCCTCTGAGAAGAGGGCCACTAGTACCTCCGTCGGCGTAATGACGTCTTTTTTTTTTTTTTTGACATGCATGATCGCGCGCTGTAACACTCGCTGTACAGCTGGCGTTTGGGCAGGCTCAGCCGCTGGCACCTTTGAACCTTTAACTGGAATCACCTCAACGTGCTTATCAAAGAAACTTTCGAGATCCTTTCTAAGTAACGATAGATCCGCGCCGCAGTGGTTCAGAATCTCCATTACCTGTTCGTCGAACGAAAGCGCATACAGGAGATGTTCCAAGCAGAAGAAAGCGTGCCTTCGAGACGAAGCCTCCCTAAATGCCGCTTCCAATGTCAGACCAAGTTCCGTGCTAAACATCATTCTTCCTCCAACACACAGCGAAGCGGAAACCCCTCGTTCTTAGCTTGCTGGTGAACGATTTCGATCTTAGCCTCTGCGATCTGTTTCGTGAAGATTCCGGCGACACCTCTACCAGACTTATGAACGTGCAGCATGATCTGCACCGCCTCAGAAGGACTCTTCATGAATACTGTCTCAAGGATGTGAACGACGAACTCCATCGATGTGAAATCGTCGTTGAGAATAACAACTTTGTAGAGCTTGGGAGTCTTGGTGCGCACATCCTCAGCAACCGCGGTATCCGAAGCATGATCTGTACGAGGCTTGGCCATTTATTCACCGAACGCAGTATAAGGCTCATCTGTATCGCGCCTGCAACACGATGACGGACCGTCTGGGATTCTGCAGCGTGTCCGACCTGACTATAGTGTCGGCAGAATCGGCAAAGCGCACAACGCAAAATAACCATTACTCTGGCGCCATGGAGCCCATTCGATTCAGGGTCTTACACGTTGGGGTAGTATCCAGCATCTCTAGTTGTAGAGCGACCCTCAAACAACCGCTTCAGCCCCTGAGCCAAAGCCTGGGGTCTCGCGGCCTACCCCATCTACCGACAGTCCAGGCGGGCCCGCATACCGATCATATCCGAGGCGACGCCTCTCAATGAACAATGCGTGGACGACATCCAAGCTTGGCTGAATAAAGTCGGCGACATGGCGAGGGCTACCATAGCAAACACACCGCACGAGCCACGGAGAGGCTTATCGGACAGACGCCGAAAGGACTCAGAATCGGCCCCATTACTTCGAGAGTTAGCATGCACAAACTTATTACCGAGTTCATTGGAACCTTTTTTCTCGTTATGACGATCGGATGCACCGTGATCGGAACGGCCGGCACCGGTGTCATCCCTCCCTTGGCTATCGGAGCCGCATTGATGGTAATGGTGTTCGCCGGAGGACACATCTCTGGGGCGCACTACAATCCGGCGGTTACCCTTGGGGTGTTGGTCCGTGGACGATGCTCCGCTCCTGACGCACTCGGCTACATTATCGCTCAGTGCTCGGGGGCCTTTCTTGCGGCTCTTGTCGTCGGATTCTTTAAAGCCGGAGTCCCCGTGACACCTGTGGAGATCGACACAACCAAGGCTCTCGTCGCTGAGTTCCTATTTACCTTCGCGCTTGTGTACGTCGTCCTCAACGTCGCTACAGCTAAAGGAACCGCTAACAATTCGTTCTACGGACTCGCTATCGGTAGCACGGTCATGGCTGGCGCCTTCGCGGTGGGAGGAATCTCGGGAGGAGCCTTCAATCCGGCGGTCGCTCTCGGCATCACGCTGATGGGGCTCTCTTCGTTAGCGAACATATGGGTGTTCTTGGTGGGAAACTTCGCTGCTGGTATCGTCGCGGGAATCGTTTTCCGAACGCTCAACCCACAAGACGTCTAGAGAAGTGAGGCAACCCCTACTTATAGTCTGATTGTGGATCTCGACAGGTGAACTTACCCGAAAACGTTGGTTTTTTATGCCGGGTATGGTTACGTTAACGATTATGAGCACGTTCACGCGGGGTTTGGCCTCGCGATCACGTGCTTTTGCTTGACAGCGGTGCTGATGCGCCGCTGTCCCATCGACTCGGAGCGTCTCTGGCTATGGTCATAAAACAGTTTCCCCCAGTCGAGGACGCGGACGAGCACGGTCTCCTCGCCGTCGGAGGAGACCTTGACCCTCAATCCATTCTCCTCGCGTATCAAAACGGAATCTTTCCATGGCCCCTGGATGAGGAGACACTCGCCTGGTTCGCTCCGCCGGAGCGGGCGGTCATCTTCCTCGACGATTTTCACGTATCACGAACATTAAAGCGCGTCTTATCGCGAAAGATCTTCACAACTCGCCGGGACCACGATTTTGAGGGGGTCATTCTACGTTGCGCCGAAATGCAAAACCGTGGAGAGCAGGACGGAACCTGGATAACTCATCAGATAATTAAGGCCTATACACACCTGCACACTCTTGGATTCACGCACTCGTTTGAGAGCTACGTTGAGGGGGAGCTTGTCGGTGGATTGTACGGAATTCAGCTTGGGAAGTTTTTCGCCGCCGAATCCAGCTTTTTCAGGGTGTCTGACGCGTCGAAGGTCGCTATGTGCGCGCTCGTTGAATACCTGAGGTCACAAAACATCTCGTGGTTCGACTGTCAGGTGCTAACCCCGTTTTCAGAAAGTTTTGGCGCCCGCGATATTCCACGAACAGACTACATGAGGCTACTCGCGGACGCCCTGTAGGACCACAACGGGCATTATTGCACCCCGCCCCAGTCTTTCGTCGCCAGGTACGACCGCACAAGGTCGAGTACCTCCCCCGTCCGATAGGGCTTTGTAAAGGCAGGGATAGGGTTGAGAGAGTGTCGGACCTTTGCGAGATCCGCATCTTCGAGGGCTGTTAGCGCGACCACTGGGGTATCAGGATAAACCCACGCCAGCTCGTGCGCTGTCTTCACTCCCACCTCGAACGAGGTCTTGAACTCCTCCCCTTCGGGGCCGCTTGTGAAGGGCATGTGAAGATCGCACACGATCAAGTCAGGCGGGTCTATCGTTCGCAAGAGACGAAAAGCCGCGTCCGGGCAATCAGATTCGAGAACTTCGAGCCCCTCGCGCTCAAGGATACAGCGAAGTGATTCGAGATAATCTTGGTTATCATCAATGAGTAATACTGTTTTCATGGCGTCCCTGCCTTTTCGGGATTCTCACGAAGTCCCGCGTTACAGTGGGTCTTCGATTCCCACTTCGTTCACAACCGAAAACTGCGATCGCTCATACTTCCAGCAATTTGATTTTCGGCAGCGAAATGGGTTTCCTTGAGAGGAAAGAAGCTTTCAGACTTTCAGTGAGTTACAGGGAGCGTTCCCGTAGCCTCTCTACGGGAACGACGGGGAAGCTTCTCAACAAAAAATTTCAGTGTACGGGATGCTGTTTAAAAACAGAGAGAGTTTTAGAACTGCTGCTCGAGTCTCTTAAAATCGTCGTACTTAGAATCTCTCGTTTCCCAGTACGTCGCGGCGCCGGTCTTATAGGAGAGATCAATCGTTTTGATGCGCAGCACTTTCAGGATAATAGCCATCGGCACAAACCCCACCGTCCACACGAGAGACATGATGACGAATGTCATGACGAGTGAGAGATAGTGAGCCAGCTTCATCCATCCTTTCCAGAGCGGATGAAGAACTCGGGGAGCTCGATAGCCAAGGATACCGATGACGATGCCTGACAAAGCCCACACGAGGGACGACGTTGTTACGCCGTAGTAGAAGGTTTTATAACTCGCGATTGTAGTGAAGATTATCGCGAAGAGGACCGCGAACTCTCGGACGTGTACGCGAACGGCCTTACCCATCCAATCAGAATCGAGTACGTCCTTAACCTCTGGCATCGTCTCAGGGGGGCGTGTCACTACCGCTTCCTCTAATCCAGTTCGAACTTCGTTAGCCAATCCTCTCGCTCCTGCCATTTTGGCTGTTCCTCTTTCAACATCACGACATTACCAACGACCAAGGCATCCATGTCCGTTCGCATGAAGCAAGCGTAGGCGTCCGCTGGCGTGCACACTATAGGCTCTCCCCGAACGTTAAAGCTAGTGTTGACCAGGACCGAACATCCCGTCTTTTGCTTAAACGCCGACAATAACTTATAGAATCGAGGATGAGAGCTCTCCTCAACGGTCTGAATCCGGGCTGAATAGTCGACGTGAGTGATAGCGGGAAGGTCTGATTTACTCACGTTGAGCTTGGCGATACCGAAGAGCTTCTCTTGATCGGCGGTCATCGGGAGCCGACGCTCCTCTCGTAGCGGGGCGACCAGTAACATGTAGGGGGAGTCATAATCGAGCTCGAAATACTTCGCGACATCCTCACGAAGCACAGCGGGAGCGAACGGCCGGAATGACTCTCGGAACTTAATCTTGAGATTCATGGTGGCCTGCATGTTCTTTGAACGTGGGTCTCCAATAATACTGCGATTACCTAACGCTCGTGGACCAAACTCCATCCGTCCCTGGAACCACCCAATCACCTTTTCACGCGCGAGAAGGTCGGCCGTAACATCAAATAACTCATCACCGGAGACACGGCGATAGACCGCGCCAAACTGCGAGAGCTGCGCAATAGCCTGATCATCGGAGAACTCAGGCCCAAGGAGTGACTGACTCTGAGTATCGCTCCGTTGATTTGTCACACGAGGCTTATCGAGGTACCCGTACCAGGTACAGAGCGCGGCCCCGAGCGCTCCACCGGCGTCTCCGGCGGCG
>JAIXPR010000113.1 GCA_027486155.1 Pseudomonadota bacterium
CACAGAGCGGCAAGGAGGTACGACTCAAGGGGCAAGGGATCCCCCTTCCCGATGGAACACGGGGAGATCTCTACGTGCGATTCCAGATCAAGGTTCCTGTCCTTCCGGAATCCCCCGAAAGCGCAGCTAAGCTCGTTGAGCTTGAATCGCTCTACCAAAGTAGCGTGCGCGAGCATCTTCCAAAATCGATCCTGGAGGGGGAGACCACCGCATGACGACCCCCTCACCAACAGCGCCCCTCCTGTTCGGATTCTACACACTGCTCGCGCAAGTTATCGGCGCTGGAGTTACGGTGCTCGCGTTCGAGGCAACTAACAGCTTGGCTGCAGCGCTTACCTGCGCAACGATCTCGGCCATCGTCGTCGCTCACTTTCTCGGGCTTTCAACACCGTGGAGGGTGATAAACGGAATCCTCCCCCTCACACTCGCCGCATCCCTCGCCGTTACCCTGCCCGCATGGGTTTTCATGATCCCTCTCCTCACCCTCTGCGCGATCCACGCGCCGGCCTTTTGGACGCGAGTGCCCTACTATCCAACGAGCCGCGCGGCCTATCCCCTTATCCTCGCCGAACTCCCGCCCGATAGACCCTTCACCTTTATCGACATCGGCTGCGGCATGGGGGACCTGCTGATATTTTTAAGAAAGCACCGACCTCACGGACACTTCTACGGGATCGAGATCGGACTCGTGCCCTATGTCGCTTCAAAGGTAAAGGCGCTCCTTCACGGCGGCGGAAAAGTTACCGTTACGTTTAAGAGCGTGTACAAGACCCCTCTGCACGATTTCGATTACGTCTACGCCTTCCTCTCACCCGCGGCGATGACGCAGGTGTGGGCTCAAGCGTATCGGGAGATGAAGCCAGAGAGCACCTTCATCACCAACTCCTTCAAGGTACCCGAAGTGCCCTCGTATCAGGTGAACATCAAGGACCACCGGCAAGGGGTGTTGTTTGTGCATCGGATGGGGGAGCGGGCAAGCCACCACATGCCCGCCCAATCCGGAGGGCCTGTTCAGCGTCCGCCGAAGCGCAGCGAAGGTGGATCCTGACAGGCCGGGTATGTCCAAATGTATCAAATTCAATCGCGAGGGATGACGCGAACCGAATCGGCGGCCACGATTCGAGGCCAGCGGGAGGGCGACCGTCCTCGGTCGCCGGAATGTTGCGCATCGCGCATGACCTTCGCCTCACGCAACCACTCGGCGGTCGGGGACGACCGCCCTCCCGATCACGGGTCGTACCTTGGGAGGGCGACCATTCCTGGTCGCCATAATGTTCCATGTCGAGAAGGTCGTTCATCATGCAAACGATCCGGAGGGCCTTTTCAGCGTCCGCCGAAGCGCAGCGAAGGTGGATCCTGACAGGCCGGGTATGTACGAAATCATCAAATTGGATCGCGAAAAATGACGCGACCCGGAACGGCGACCGCGATCCCGGACCGGCGGGAGGGCGACCGTCCTCGGTCGCCGGAATGTCGCGCATCGCACATGACCTTCGCCTCACGCAACCGCTCGGCGGTCGAGGACGACCGCCCTCCCATCCATCGCCACCCGGTAGAACGATCACAGGTTGTAGGGCAACCCTACGCCCCTGAAGCCTTTGCCGCTCGCGCGGAGCTACCGACGGACTCCGACGACTTTCCACCCTCAAGCATCAGCACAACGGAAGATACGATAAAGATAGTCGAGTACGAGCCAAGCACGATTCCCGCGCAGAGGTAGAGGCTTAAATCCTTGATATCTCCATCGGCGAAGATGTACAGCGCCAACGCGGAGAAGAAGGTTAACATATGGGTGATAACCGTTCGTGAAAGCGTGAAGTTAAGCGCCTCATTGACGATATCAACAAGCTTGGCGCCCTTCTTCTTGTTCCGTTGCTCACGCACTCGGTCGAACACGACAACGGTATCGTTTACTGAATAGCCGATAATGGTGAGCGCGCCCGCGAGGGTGGCCATGCCGATGATGTGTCCTGAGATAAGGTAAATACCGGTCGCGATTACCACGTCGTGCACGAGAGCCACGATCGTTCCAACACCCACCGCGAACTCGAACCGGATCGCGATGTAGATGAGCATACCAACGATGCCGAGCCCTACAGCCCACAGAGCGCTCGTTCGTAGCTCACGCCCCACGGTTGGCCCGACGTAGTCGGTTTTCTGAACGGTGAAGGCATCACCGAAAGCAGCCTTAAGAGCGCCTTCGACTTTACCTCGAACCGCGTCAGCGTCACCAGCTTCGCCGAGACGAATTGAGTACTCGTTCTTCGCGCCCTGGAACCCTTGGACCCGAGCTCCTTCGATATTCTGCGCAGCGAGGCCACTACGGATCTTCTCACTGTCGAACTCTCCGTTGAACGAAACAAGGAACTCGTGCCCACCGAGAAAATCGGTACCGTACTTCTCATTTCCGGTCTGCACGAAGATATAGACTGACACTGCGAATGCGACGACCGATAGGAGCATGCACACAAAGCGCTTGCTCATGAAATTGATCTTCGCGTTGGTTGAAATCAACTCTCTCATACCTAGTTTCCCTTACCTTAGATCGACAATCCCTGCTTACCCTTCAACTCGAAATAATCGAAGAAGAGGCGGGCAACAAACACCGCGCAGAATACGGTCGTAATCACACCGATCGACAGAGTGACCGCGAA
>JAIXPR010000001.1 GCA_027486155.1 Pseudomonadota bacterium
CCTGCGGCGAATCTCATCTGAGCGCTCCCCTACCGCGAAGGCGTAGTGGCGCCTTTCAAACACGGGGCCAACTTCGTTCACATTAATGTTTGGGTGAAGGAAATCATAGTACTCCAGTGAGCTTGCGTCAGATACTACCGCATCAACTTGATGATTGACGAGCGCCGCTGCCGCGTCATCAAGGTTCTTGAAGGATTGCGACCGCAGTCCTTGACTCGACACATACCGCAAGGCGGGACTCCCCTCAAGAATTCCAATAACGCGACCAGGTAAATCGTTTGGCCCGTTAATTTCGCGCGCAAGCGAGTTAGCTGTCATCACCGAGGCGATACTCGATGTCACATAGGCAACGGTCGCCACACCGAAACAGAGCCACAGAGCGGCCACGATCCTTCCGATCCACCCGCGCCCCAATGTCCCCGAGTAGTTTGTCTTACCGGTCATAAGAACTGACACGACGTGATAGAAAGCCTCCGCGAACCCCTCGTGCCATCGCTTGGTAAATTGCGGCTCGAAAATTCGCAGAATTAACAACAGCAGCGCAGAGGCACACACCGTCAACCCAGCGCCTATAGCTACGAATCGGACATGCCCACCAGAGACAAGCCCATCCCAGAGTCGCGCAAGGGAGTGGCGCTTATCTCCGGAGACCATGATCCGCAAGCCGCCATCGAGAATCGGCTGTGTGAACTCCAGTCGCTCAACACCACGACTCGTTACGAGGATATTTCCAATCCCGACATCGACGTCCCCCCGATCCAAACCGTCGTAGAGGGCCGGCAGAGTCGCGTAGGGGACATACTCGATCTCAAGGTTGACTCGGGAAGCTATCTCCGTAAGGAGATCCACCGAGTAACCCTTCCATCCAATGGTGGCATCGGAGATCGCAAAGGGCGCGTCCGCGAACACCCCAGCTCTCACCCTTTGATGAGGCCAGCGTCCGGTGTCTGTATCATCCGCGAATACCGAATACGACCGTGCCCCGAAGAGCAGCGTAAACACACACATGAAAAGACAAATCCGTGAACGCATGCGCAGGAGGATACTCCGCGAGGTTTCCGGCTACCAGTAGAAATTATCCGACTGGACCAGCTAGGCGACCGCCACAATCGAGATCCGGACGTACACGGAGCTCCCATCCGAGGACCGCTCAACTCCAGCCCAAGCTATCGCTGGCGATCCGTTTGAGGTATCGACCATCTTGTAGAAACGAACGGCCGCAAGGGCACCGACCTCTCGAATCCGTGAAAACCCGATCTCGTGGAGCCCCACCGCAGCAGCCCGCTCGGATTCCATGACGATAAGGGCATCTGAGCCCTCGATCGAGCGATACTCATTCGCCGTAACGGACACAGCGCGACGCTCGAGCAGCTTCCTTTGAGCACTCGTTAATCGGAGGATATTCGCGAGCGCCGAAGCTCCACTTGCGACGGTACGCACCCCGTTAGAATCTGGCACCAGCCGCGCAGAGCTCTGTAGCCTGCGACTCCCGTAGAAGGGGTGCGTGTCGTCATTAGCTGACGTTCCACGATACGCCGATGCCCCCATCTCACGAATGACCCGGGATAACGTGGTCCGATCAATTGGAACGTGAAGAGCCTTTGCGTGAACACACCGAGCTTCTGACATACCTTCCTACCTGTAGTGGGTTTGAATGCGAGGAGATACAACACCCTCGTGCCCCTCTAAGGTACGGGAGCCGCGACCGCTACTCAAATCGCTGAGGTAGTCCAGTATATTCAATTTGTTACCCTCTATCGGACCGGAGAACTCCGCGCGAGGAGGGTAACAATCGCTCGTTATTTCAGGTCAACCACCTGCTCAGGCTGGTCCAGGGAGAGGTACTTTATCTCCTTGGCGTCAAGCTGCATGGCACCGAGCGATACTTTACGGATCTGTTGATTGTCATAAGTGCGGACGTAGAGCACCTTGTTCTTCACATCTACTGCCGATGTCCATTCGGTGATCTCGTAGCCATCGATACCCCCGCCGGCGGCAGCCTTCGCCGATGTCGTGATAGCTCCCGGCGGAATGTCGAAGTTGTTCATGATATGAAGAACGGTCTTCACCCCCTCATCTCCATTTTTCGCGACAGGCGCGGAGCGCGCAAAAAACGCCGCTCGGATGAACCGCCCCGGAGCGGACATATCACCCGGCAATCCCACCATATTCGCCCCCGTACTCGGAGCCTCATAGGTGGCGCCATTAATGGCAATCGGTGTGAGTGGCGCAGCGGAGATATTCGAATACATACCGAGATTTCTGAGATGCCACCCAAACTCAGGACCGTTGGTCATGACGTGCGTCGGATTATCCGTTACCTGAAGATCTCCGCCGATGTATTCCACTACCACGCTCTTGCCGGAGGCGTCATGAACGGTGAAGTGTAGGGGAACAACCCCTTTAAACACCGGGTGCTCGGAGCGGTTCACCTTGATCTTTGAGAGACCGCTCTTCACCTCATCGACCGACGCGAAGTTGGTGAGAATGTACGTGAGCGCCTCATACGAAGCGACAGAGCTCTTCGCGTCGCTCGGAGAGGTCTCCTGATAGAGCGAAAAACCAGGAAGATACAAAGCACCGGC
>JAIXPR010000351.1 GCA_027486155.1 Pseudomonadota bacterium
AGCCGGTCTCGAAGAGAGAAAAAGTTCGAAAAGTGGGCGTGACGTTGAAGAAGAATTCAACGTGAAAAGCCGCCGCTCGTGAACGATTGAAGAAAGCTCGTGGAGATCAGGGGGCATCGACCACTCCGATTAAGAAAGTAGCTAAAGAGAAAACCATCGCTCCCGTAATCGCGACCGGTTCCGCCGCGAAGAAGCTTCAACCCCAGGCCGTTGCCACACCGCAAAAGCCTCTCATCAAACCTCTCACGAAAGAGCCACGCAAAGGACGCGATGCCCAGAAGGACGCGTCCGGTGGTCAGATCGATCGCGACCTTGTTGTCGCGGATCTCGATGACGGTTTGCAGGAGCTCACAGGCTTCGAGGTCGCCGTGGAGGCAGACATCGGTGATATCGATAGCTCTCTTGATCTGAAGGAGCGAGGGGATATCGAGAGTCGCATTAACCGTCTTCTCGAGATCGGCAAAGAGAAGGGCTACCTCACGATGGATGAGGTGAACGAGGCTCTCGCTGGCGAAGTTATGTCGGAGGACCAGGTCGATGAGGTGATCGCCAATTTTGGTGAGCACGATATCGATATCATCGAGGCTCCAGCCGATTCCCGAGAGGAGGACGCTGAGGCACCGGCCGGAATTGAGCCGCCGGCCGAGGTTATCGATGCCGGATCTCTTGGTCGTAGTACCGATCCTGTTAGACAGTACCTTCGAGAGATGGGTAACGTAAGTCTTCTCACCCGAGAGGGCGAGGTTGAGATCGCGAAGCGTATCGAGTCGGGACTCGTCGCCGTCCGGGAACAACTTCTGAAACAACCCCTTTCTCTTGATTACGTTGTAGCCCTCTTCGACATGGTTCGCGACGACCAGATCCGTTTACGTGACCTTTTCGCCGAGGACGACGCCGAGGCTGAAGCCGCGAAGCAAGAGGAGGAGGAAGAGGAGGAGGAGCCGAAATTCGACGAGGACGGCCAGGAGATCGCTCCAAAGGCGATTCCGCAGAGCGAAGAGGACGAGGCTCAGAAGAAGAAATTCCTCGCCAAGGCGCTTCCGTACAAACGAGCGCTTAAGGAAACGCGCGCTATGTACGAGCAGCTCATGGAGCTTCCGGTCGAAAAGCGCGCTGATTCGGATAGGGAGAAGAAGTTCAACCGCATGCTCGTCAAGAATGTGGCTCGGATTGAGGAACTCAACCTCAACCAGAAGCAGTTCCACAAGATGATTCAGTTGGTCAAGGACGCCGATGAGGAGACCCGACAGCTCTTGCGAGGCATCGATACTGCCGCGCGGAAAATTGGCACGACAGCTGATCAGTTGATCGACTCGCTCGCCGATCTCCTTTCTGAGGATCAGGTCGCCGTGAAACGGGCTGGAAAGCGCCTCAAGCTCAAGAGCACTGAATTGAAACACTGGGAGGAGCCTCTTCGTCGGGCGCTCGGCACAGCCCGGGGCCTTGAGGAGCGTGTCATGATGAGCGTGTCGGGCTTTAGCGACAGCGTTCGTATCCTTAAGGATGGTGAGGTGCGAGCGCGCTTGGCGAAGGACCAGCTCATCGAGGCTAACCTTCGACTCGTCGTTTCTATCGCTAAGAAGTACACCAACCGTGGTCTCCAGTTCTTGGATCTCATTCAAGAGGGGAATATCGGTTTGATGAAGGCGGTCGACAAGTTCGAGTACCAACGTGGATACAAGTTCTCGACCTACGCCACATGGTGGATCCGTCAGGCGATTACCCGCGCGATAGCTGACCAAGCGCGAATCATCCGTATTCCGGTTCACATGATCGAGACGATCAATAAGCTCGTTCGAACCTCGCGGCAGTTGGTTCAGGAGCTCGGCCGAGAGCCGACCCCGGAGGAGATCGCTGAGAAGATGGAGATCCCGATCGATAAGGTTCGCAAGGTGTTGAAGATCGCCAAGGAGCCGATCTCCCTTGAGACCCCAATTGGAGAGGAGGAGGATTCCCATCTCGGTGACTTCATCGAGGATAAGCGAGTGGTATCACCCGCCAACGCTGTCGTGAACATGAACCTTCAAGAGCAGACGCGAAAGGTACTCGCGACCCTTACTCCTCGTGAGGAGAAGGTATTGCGCATGCGGTTCGGTATCGGCGAGAAGAGTGACCATACGCTTGAGGAGGTCGGACAGAATTTCGACGTGACTCGTGAGCGTATTCGTCAGATTGAGGCCAAGGCTTTGCGTAAATTGCGCCATCCAAGTCGCAGCAAGAGACTTCGTGGTTTTATGGATAAGTAAAAAGGCTCAGAGCATGAGGCGCGTCCCGGTAGTTCTTTGTCTGGTAGCGGTTGTGTGTGGTTCGAGTGTCTTGATGGGGTGTGGTCGCTACAAAGCCGCGCTTCCCCCAGAGATGTTCGCGCCGAAGCCCGTGGACGCTTTGACGGTGACAACCTCTGAGGGTGGGGTGTTTTTTGCGTGGAACGCTCCTGACGAGGATCGTCGAGGTAAGGAGCTCAGCTCTATCGATGGATACTCGATTCAACGGAAGGTTCTCGCGCGCAAAGGGGATGAGACGAATCTTGACGCGCGTTTTGAGACGATCGGATTCGTGAGGGACCAGCACGTCGCCGTGCGGGAGGACCTCAGAAAGGAGGCGCGCGCGGAGGGTAAGATCGGACGAACGATCGAGAGTCCGGAGCAGTATACTAAGTTCACCTTTCGTGATTCGACCGCTAAGCCATCCACAACGTATATGTATCAGGTCGTTCCCCAAAATCAGGGTGGAGTCGAAGGCGCGATTCGAGAGGTCGCTCGGGTGACATTTAAAGGTAGCGCGAGCGACATCGCTATGGTGCCTGTGACCGATGTGGTGCAAAGCGACACCTCCCTGAACGACCCTGGAGCACTCCAGTAGCGCGGCGTCTCCGCGGTAAACACTGCCGAGGGTTCGGATTGCGAGCGTCGCCTAGAGGTTCTTTTCAGAACCGAATCCGTCAAAAACTTTCTTTGATTTTTGCCGTGGCGCGGAGTACCGTGATCAGGGCGGGTAGCGTGTCGTTACGCGTGTTTTCAGTGAGAAAAGAGACATGACCTCATCACAATCCCTCATTCTGCGCGGAGTTATTCCAGCGCTTGTCACGCCGTTCACGAAGGATGGTTCTCAAGTTGATACGAAATCACTCGGTGCCCTGATCGATAAGCAGCTCGCTGGAAAGGTCCATGGACTTGTCGCGTGTGGCTCGACCGGAGAGGCGTCCACGCTCTCGGATTCCGAGTATGTCGATGTGGTCAAGTTCACTCGAGAGATGACTCGTGGAAAGGTTCCGTGCGTAGCGGGAATCTCGGTAAGCTCCACTCATCGCGCCGCGCAGATGGCTCGGGGTATCAAAGAGCTTGGCTGTGACGCGATCCTCGTCGCTACACCGCCGTACAACAAGCCCTCACAGACGGGAATCATCGAGCATTTCAAAGCTATACAAGCGGCGAGCGGTCTCCCTCTCATCGCGTACAACGTGCCGGGACGAAGTGGTGTCGCCATAACGCCCGCCACCCTGGGAGCGTTGAGCCATCAGGGGATCATCACCTCGATTAAAGAGGCGAGTGGCTCGATCGATACGCTCGCTGATACGATGCTGACGGTGCGTGACGATTGTCAGGTGCTGTCAGGGGATGACTCCCTTTTCTTGGCGACCCTCGCCTACGGAGGGCGTGGAGTCATCTCGGTGGTGGCGAACGCGGTTCCGGAGCAGATGGTAGCGCTTTACGATGCGTTCGAGCGACGAGATACCGCTGAGGCGCGACGGCTACAACTCGCGCTTTTGCCTCGCGTTCGGGCGGCGTTCATTGAGGCTAATCCCGTGCCGATCAAAGCGGCGCTTGCTCGAATGGGAGTTATCGCGAACGACACCACGCGGTTGCCGCTCACCGCCCTCGCTCCAGAAAACTATGCTCGTGTCATGAAGGAATACGTCGGATGAATAAGATAGGAGTCGTCGGCGCGACCGGACGGACAGGTAGTCACGTCGTTGAGTCTTTACTGGATAGTTCGACAAGTCAGCTCCACGTGGCCCTCGTTTCCTCTGGGTCCTCTCGGCTCGGTGAGGTCGTGGGGTCGACGGGTGTGGCGTATTCGTGCGATCTTAAGGCGCTCGCCACATGTGATGGCGTGATTGATTTTTCCACCCCCGTGACCTCCGTTGAGGTCGCCCGCGTGTGTACCGAGTTGAGGAAACCGCTCCTCGTCGCGACCACGGGATTAAGCGCCGATGACATGCGCGTGATTGAGGGGTGTTCTCGTGTGGCTCCTGTGAGCATCGCTCCGAATACATCTCTGGCGGCCACGGCGCTGAAAATGGCCGCTCGATACCTTCAAGGAATCCTTGGCCCCTCTTTTGATATTGAGGTAATGGAGATCCATCATCGCATGAAAAAGGATGCCCCTTCGGGAACAGCGCTCAACGTTATCTCGGGGCTAGCCGCGGGGAAGGACTCGGTTGTGTTCGGTCGGGAGGGGCTTCGAAAGGAGGGTGAGATAGGGGTCGTCTCGCTGAGAGGAGGGGATGTGCCCGGTGATCACACGGTGTATTTTTTGGGCAACGGAGAGCGAATCGAGCTGACGCAGCGGGCCCAAAATAGGGCTATTTTCGGTCGAGGAGCCGTGGTGCTGATGGAGCGCCTCATACGCAAGCCTGCCGGTCTCTACCTGGTGGAGGATCTGCTCCAGAGCGAGTGAGGTCAGTAGGTGATCCTCGTCAAGTAGCTTTCTGGCGTGAGCGGGACCGCCGCCGAAGATGAAAACCCATTAAAAATAGTACGTTGCGGAATGGGGATCCCCCTGTTATACCTCGGGCTAAGGGCTCTAAAACGTTATTGTGCTAAGGGGCGCATCTCGGTTAAAAGCCTCTTCGTAGGGTGATAAAGCGTTTGTTTTAGCTTTCCCACGCGGATGTACGTCGAAGATCAGTCTTAGGTAAAATTTAACTAAAATTTTTAGAATACCAGGTCAGGAATTAGCAACTTATGAAGCGCGAGAAATCGAATTACATGATCCAGTCCGTATCTCATGCTCTTGATGTGCTTGAGGAGCTCTGCAAAGCGGCGGGAGAGGTTGGTGTTACCGAACTCTCAAAGCGCCTCAAGTTGCACAAGAACAATGTATTCCGACTCCTCGCCACCCTTGAGTTGCGTGGATATGTCGACCAGAACAAAGAGACCGAAGATTACCGGCTTGGAGTAAAGGCTCTCCAGATGGGACAAGCCTATCTCACGCAGAGCTCGCTCGTTGGTCGTGGACTTCCGGTCGTGAAGGCGCTCTCTGAGGCTATTGGTGAGACGGTTAGCATCGCTGTTCTTCAATCAGGGAACGTGCAGTTTCCGATTAGCGTTGAATCGAAGCGTCCCGTCAAGGCATCGCCTCGTGTCGCTGTGTCGTTTCCAGCTAAGTTGAGCGCCGCTGGTCGTCTTCTCACCGCGCAGCTCCCTGACGCCACCTTGAATGAGCTCTTGGCCGGTAACACGGTGCAGGATGTCGCCATCCGCACGCAGCTCGCCGAGCTTCGTTCGACCGGGCAGATCGTTGATCGTGGCGCGATTGAGGCCGATGTCGTCTCGATCTGCAAGATCGTTCGCGGAAACAACAATGAGGTTGTGGGGGCTATCGAGGTTCTCGTTCCTCAGTACCGCGCTAAGCTTGATCTTATCGCCCCGAAGATCGAGGAGGCCGCTGCGGCCCTCTCGACCGCTCTCGGTGCTTCAAAGGCTGCTCTTGCGACCTCACTTGAGAAGGAGGTTACCGCCCCGTCAGCTGCCCAGCAGCCAGTGACGCCGGCTACGACCGGCGCTCAGCCGCAGCCAGCGGTAGCGGCTACGGCTCGAATCATGAAGTAAGTTCCCCGAGCCCATGAGCGAAGGGCGGGAAAACCTACTCGTAGCCGGGTAGGGGTTCCCGCCCTTCTCGTTAGAGTCCTTGTATGTGAGGACCCTTACAACGAGGCTAGGGCCCAGATAGTGATAGCGTAGTAGTTTGATGTAGGAGTAGGTCATGATGCCTCTCAGTGGGTTAACGTCTGAACAGGAATCCCTTCGCGAGATCGCGTCCCGTTTCGCGACGGAGAAGATTCGTCCGGTTGCCGCGGCTCTCGATGAGCGCGCGGAGTTTCCGAAAGCTCTCATCCAAGAGGGCCATTCGCTGGGCCTCATTAACCTCACCATCCCCGCGGAGTACGGGGGGAGTGGTCTTGGTATCTTTGACGCGTGTCTGGTGATTGAGGAGATCGCCTGGGGGTGTTCGGGCTTCGGAACGTCGATGGTCGCGAATGATCTCGCTCTAACTCCTATAAAGATCGGTGGAACCGAGGAGCAGAAAAGGCGCCTCTTGGAGCCGGTTGTTTCCAGTGGGCAGTTCGCCTCGTTCTGCCTGACCGAACCCGGTGCCGGCTCCGACGCGGCCGGTCTTCAAACCACCGTCGAGGATGGTGGTGACGCATGGGTTATTAACGGTTCGAAACAGTGGATCACCAACGCGGGTTACGCCTCTCAGTTCACCGTTTTCGCCTCGCACGACAGGACAAAACGCCACAAGGGGATTTGCTGTCTCGTTGTTCCACGCTCGACTCCGGGAGTGTCGGTGGGTCACCACGAAAATAAGATGGGACAGCGGTGTTCGGACACCTGTGTTGTCACATTCGACAACGTTCGAGTGCCTAAGGATCATATGATCGGAGGTTTGGGCGAGGGGTTTAAGATCGCGATGCAAACCCTCGATGCCAGCAGGCCGATGACCGCGGCCATCGCGGTGGGAATCGGTAGAGCGGCGTACGAGCACGCGCTGGCGTACTCAAAGGAGCGAAAGCAGTTCGGGGCGGCGATCAGTACCTTTCAAGGCATTCAGTTTATGCTGGCCGATATGGCAACCGGTGTCGATGCGTCTCGATTACTTACCTGGCGGTCGGCGTGGCTTCTCGACCAGGGCGCTTCAGCGTCAGTTGAGTCGAGTATGGCGAAGCGCTTTAGCGCGGATACCGCCATGCAGGTCGCGACCGATGCCGTGCAGATATTTGGTGGCTACGGATACACCAAGGAGTATCCCGTTGAGAAGCTGATGCGTGACGCCAAGCTCTTGCAAATCTACGAGGGCACCAGTCAGATTCAGCGGGTAGTCATCGCTCGAGAGTTGTTAAAGGGATAAGTGCTCCGTGTATGGCCGAGATCTTCGATAAGGTAGGCGCGTTAGATCGAGTGGCTGGGGATGTGATCCTGTTGAAGGATCTCGTCCGGTTGTGTCACGAGCAATGCGACTCCCGTCTTATGGTCTTCATGCACGATGTGCGACACAAGGACCTGGTCGCGGTAAGTAGGCATGCGCACCTGTTCAAAGGATCGCTCGGAAATGTTGGCGCAGCTGAGGCCTACGAGGCGGCGCTTGCTTTGGAGCAGGCTGCTCGGGGTAACGAGGTCGAGCGGGTTGAGCCCCTCGCGGACGCGCTGCTTGAGGCCATTAATCGGTACTTCGCGCACGTTGCGGAAGCCTTGTAGTGAATTCGATTTTTTAGAGGAGTATTCCTTTAGCGCTGACGGCTACGTGTTACGCGAGACGATAACCCTCTACGGCTATCGGTTTACGTTATACGGTACTCGTGATCGTCAGCGAGGTTGTGAGACACAGTCCAGAAGGAGACTGCCAATCGAAAGGGAGAAAACCCAACGGGGAGTCCTGGTGGGTTTTGCCCCTTACACCATCACAGATGAAATCTGCTTCAAGGTCTGAACCCCTTGGTTAGTTATCTGCCACGTCTTCGAGGTGAAATCGCCCTCTGGGAATGGGGACACAAGCTTCTGTCCCTCAAGGATGAAGAGGAACCGCTGGGTCTCCTTTTCGTCTCGAAGTCCACTGAGCTCGGCTATCTCGCCAATCTGAAGCCGTCGAGGCTCTATCGCGGTAAACGTTTGGGCTGGAGCCAACGCATTCAAGATCTGGATCTGGCTTACGGATGAGGGTGAGAGACGCTTCTTCTTTCCACCTTGGTTTGACTCCATACGCAATTCTCCTTACAGCGTTAATGACCCGATTAGGACAGAAGTGAGAGTATACGGCTGCTGGCTCGAATACGCAAATTTGACCGGCTGAAAAAGCTCCCCTCAGGTGGCGGTCTGGAGCCTGCGGGAGCCCACGCTTCTAGGGGGCCCAAGCTATCGATTAGAGGGAGGTTTTATCCCTCAAAGGGAGTCTTTGTGCCGTTGCTACTTACCCATGCTTACGATACAACCATGGCCGTATGGTCAACGTAAAAAGTAGAAGTAGCGAGCTCCTCGAAACCCTCCAAAAAGAGTGTGGAGATATGCTCCAAGATTCAGTGATTGAACTGGGCGATGTGGTGGTCACGGTGACCCCTGGCAACCTCCTTAAGCTGCTTTCAGCATGTAAGAATTCTTCAGTTCTCGCGTTCAATTTTCTCTCGGATATCACCGCGGTTGATTGGATGGACCTTCGTGATGATCGGTTTGAAGTGGTGTACCAACTCCTGAGCCTTTCCAAGGTTTGGCGAATGACCGTGAAGGTCGCCGTTTCCGAGAGCGACCCAGAGGTCGCCTCCGCGGTGCCGTTATGGGCGGGAGCGAATTTCCTGGAGCGAGAGGTTTGGGACATGTTCGGTATTCGCTTCAAGGGTCATCCTGACCTTCGTCGGATCTTGATGTACGAGGAGTTTGTTGGACACCCTTTGCGCAAAGATTACCCCGTGCAGG
>JAIXPR010000030.1 GCA_027486155.1 Pseudomonadota bacterium
ACGTCATGTCGTCACATGCGCGCCCTCCCGCCGTTCCCGCCTCTGAATCCCTTTCGGATCCTACCGTTCTCATTTCCCTTGAAGCGCGCAGACCTCTGTGGGCATAGTGAACGCCTATGACGATCACCAGCAACCAACTTAGCACGACGCTACGTGGGCTCCTTAGAGAGCTCCTTGGGGTTGCTCGGCCGCTCGTCGCTGAACGCGTATAAGCTTCAGCTTCTCGACAAGCCTGGCAGCCCGAAAGGGGCGGGGCACGTTCGGGAATTCATCTCATACCTTCCTCGTTCCTTTTTCCAACCAAGCAATGTGAGACGCGAGAGCTCTACAACGTTCTTCGGCGCGTTAGTCGTCTGTGTGAACATGTTTAAAAAGGAACGAAACCATGAACCCGAATCATTCACCACGAAACACCCCCCGTATCGATTGCAATCCACCGGCTAATCCGGAGCGGGGGCCAACCGCGCCACGACCGGGCAAGTATCAGTCAAATGCCGAGCGGTACCCCGAGGATTATCCGCAGGGACCGTGGCCCTCGGTGCAGATAACCAAAGCACCGATCTACTGCGCGGTTGATAATCGCGATGGGCATCAGTGTTTCAAGACGCCATTATCGATTGATAGGAAGGTCGCCTTAGCACACTGGTTGCGAGACAGGAATTACGGCCAGATGGAGATCGGCTATCCATCATCGAACGACACGGAGTTCAACGGCGTGCAAGAGTTGGTATCACACGCTCACTTAGGCACCGCTATCCCTCAGGTTTTAACCTTGGCTTCGATTGAACATATCAATCGAACGTTGGAAAGCATACAGGGGGCGTCAGCGGCGATCGTACATGTGTACCACACCACGGCGCGACCGTTTCAGGAGCGTCGTCAGGTGGGAATAGCCGATATCATTCGGAAGACCACCGTGGCGATTAAGCACTTGAAAGCCCGAAGTCATTCGTTTGATGGAGAGATCTTTTTGCAGGTTTCGGCGGAGAGCTTTCAGGATACGCCGATCGTGGAGGCGTCAGCGTTCTATCGCGCGTGTATCGAGGCTTGTAAGCCAACGCCAGAGAAGCCGATGATCATCAACATCCCTAATACGGTCGAGCGTGACGATCCTCATGAGTTCGCCAGTAAGGTGCACAACATCTCTAACGAGATTAAAAAGTGGGGGTGGCGCGAGGCGGTGATTATCAGCGTACACACGCATAACGATCGCGGCGGAGCGGTGCAAGCGGCGAGGATGTCGTTGATGACCGGTGCGGCCGATCGTGTTGAGGGTACGGAATTTGGCCACGGGGAGCGAAACGGCAATATGTCGTTAAGCACCTTTAAAGGGATTCTGTATGTAGATGGTGTCGATCCTGAGGTTTATATTCCGACCCCCGAGGAGACGCGTCAGTACGAGGAGATCATGGGGGTATATCGGACGCGGATTGAGCGAGATGTATGGAAGATCAAGAATCCTGAGCAGATGATCTGCGATCGGACGCCATTTGTTGGACCGCAAACGTGGGTGGTAAACACAGGTGTTCACGCGGATACAACCTACCATGACGATGAGAAGATGAGGAAACACCCCTCGGCGCCGGCGCGAATAGTACACTTGCCGGCCGATCCCCGCGATTTCGGATTCCCAGGTCCTCGCTATCAAGCGACCTCGCAGCAAGGAGTAACAGGTATGGCGGCGGCGTTTGAGCAGGAGTGCGTTATCCGTATCCCTGAATGGATGCGCCGAGAATACTACGGACCGGCAAACGGGAAGGCGGTTGAGGTTGGAACGGCATTAGATGCGTCGGAATTATTCGAGGTATTCACCTCCACCTTCGTGCAACCGGTCGGAGCCTTCGAGGTCGTCAGAACCTCAATTACCAAGGACCGAGGGTATAAAGTCTCGATGAGCGTTCGCGTGAACGGCGCCGACCCCGTTGTAGTAAGAGGAGATGGAAACTCGCGTCAGGAGGCGGTGATCAAGGCGATGCGAGGCGTTGGTGTCTCCATCGATCACGTAAACTCGATAACTCAGTACCGCGGCGCGGGGGACTCGCAAAGAGCGGTCACCTGCGTAGAGGTAACGATCAACGGTCGAAAGGTCAGCGGTGCTGGCATCAGCACTGACAAAGAAAGCGCCTTTATTGACGCGGTTATCTCAGCGGTTAATCGGGGAAGCACTGAGTCAGAGAGGAGGATTGCGGTATAGGAGGGAGGCGCTCTGAGACCCGGCATCAGCTAGGCCAGGGGAGGGGGAGTTGTTGTGCCTTAGTGGGCACGGCCTCCGGCCTCCCGCTTCCCTAGAGCAATGAAATCTTTGCCCTTCAGTGCTGGGCATGGTATCGCTTCCCGTACGCAGGCGTCTTCGGTTTTCCCCAGCGCGTTCCGCGAGGGCCGAAACTATCGGAGTCCGAAGGTCGATAGTACGGTTCGTACAAAAGCGGCGTCGTAGGGGTCTCTTCCGGGGCTTTTTGAGCGAGATTCTCATGCTTACCGAGTTAACCATCAGCAATTTTGCCATCATCGAGCGTCAGTCGATCTCCTTTCACACCGGATTCAACGTCATCAGCGGTGAAACGGGCGCGGGTAAGTCGATTATTCTTAATGCCCTCGAATTCATCCTCGGCGGAAAAGGCTCTCCCTCATTGATTCGAACCGGAGCCGAAAGCCTAGAGGTTCAGGCTCTTTTCGACCTTACGGTGCTACCGGATCAGGTTCGCTCAGAGTTACCTGAGATAGTCGGAGAGGGGGATGAGCTCGTCGTCTCTCGACTCTTGCCACGAGAGGGACGGGGCAAAGTTCTTATCAACGGGCGTTTAGGAACGGTAGCCCTCCTTGAGGAGATCGTTCGCAAACTCGTTAATATATGTAGTCAGCATCACCAAACGAAGCTGCTCGATCCACGATACCACCTCGACCTCCTCGATGGTTTCTGTGACAAGCCGGAGCTCCTGACTCGTATGAAGGAGTCTCACCGCGCTTGGGCTGATAAGCGCGCCGAGCTGAACCGAATTAAGGAGGCCTTTGAGCAGGGGGCGGTTCGACGAGCGGATCTTGAGCACACGAGCGCTGAGCTCGAGGCCCTGCCGAACTTACGACCAGGACGGCGTAAGGAGTTAGAGGGCGAAATTAAGCGGATCGGTAACTTTGAGCGCCTTG
>JAIXPR010000330.1 GCA_027486155.1 Pseudomonadota bacterium
CTTTTGGTTTGGCCCAACTGACGACGTCCTCGTGTCCTGCGCTGCCGGCGGTTCAATCTGACCGGCAAAATTGTAATGAAGTCAACGCGAACATCCTAGCTAGACTTCAAGAGCTTCAACCTGACGCGGTCATCCTTTTCTCCGCATGGACGAGACCCGGCTACGGCATGCAAGATTCGGAGGTTTCCCGCAAGCTTCAGTCGCAGCTTTCAACGTTACGACAGGCGCTCCCCTCGACCCGATTAATCGTTGTGGGACCGATTCCGAGGTGGGGCAGGGCTATGCGCGATATTTTAACTGACATCGCGCTCAAGAGTTCGCAACCTCCACCGCTCTATCTGCCGCTCCCTGATATGGATGAGAATAGAAAAAAACGAGTCTTGGAGCCGGTGATGCGAACCGTCGTTGAGAAGTCGGGAGCGTTCTATATCTCCCCCACTGAGATCCTCTGTGATGGCGAAAGGTGTCTTACTAGAGTATCAGATTCGGTCGATGGGCTTGTCACGGTGGACCATGATGGGCATCTCAATCCGAAGGCTGCGGCTCTCATTGTGTCTCGAATCGCACCCCTTCTATTTTGAAGGGTAGTCTCGAGGTGGAATTTTATTCTTCAGGTCGCACGAGGGAAGAGTGTAGACGCTCGTGTTTGTGGCCACAGGGGGAGTACTATCTTTGTCCTTAGCTTTTCAAAGGTGGGAGCGCACCACCCTCGCTCTCTAACGGATCCGAGTTGGTTTGACACCGTGTTGTTGGGTGACTAATTCACATTCGAACGGGCTTTGATGGGAGGGAGCAACGCGTGAACATGTCCTTAGGAATCGTGGAGGTGGGACTACATCATCGATCAGCCGGCCCAAATTGATGGTTGTGAAAGGGTATGAAATGTAAGACCCTTTTGCCATGCAATCAGCACGAAAATCTGGGGAATATCACTGTTTTCCCGCTCGCTACCTCGCCCTCATCTCAGTGGCAATTATTCTTGGTTCATTTCTAAGGCTAGCCTGGGTCGCAGAGCAAGGATTCATGGAATATGATGAAGGATGGCTCATAGACGCCGCATCCTCGATGTCCTTACGACTGAAGGGAGGTCATGACATATACATTGACTTCAAGGCGAGTCCTGTCACCATTTTTCTGACCGCTTTGCCTATAGCTCTTTTTGGGCAAACGGCTGCGAGCATCATGTATCCTCCCGCAATCCTCGGAATGCTTGGAGTCATCTGCGGCGCTCTGGTCGCGCAGCGATTGTACGGGCCCTTGACCGCGGTGATTACGCTCCTGATCGGGGCGGTAAGTCCGATGCAGGTTCTCTTCTCACGAACTGCCGCAATCGATACTCCTGGCTTTTTTTTCTTGGGAGCCAGTTACGTCGCTATCGTATGGAGCATTCCTCGGTCCAAGCTTTCTGCTCGAGACACTATTCTTTTGTTCGCCAGTGGAGGCTTTTTAGGACTCTCGCTCGCCGCTAATTATCGCGCACTCTCGTGTCTGTTTTTGCCTGCTCTCGTGATCATTATCCGAGAGGGGCTTCATTTTCTCGCCCTTAAGAAGCTTTTCGTCCACGTTGTGGGTTTTATCACTTCTCTTGGTCTTCTTGAACTAGCACTTCGGTTCGCCTATCCGCCGCCGCTTTCAACTGGCTTCTGGGGAGCTTTTAAAGACCAATACTACCACATCACCAGTAAGACATTTGGCCAGACCTCCTCAAGTTTCCTTCCATCGCTTCATATTAAGGATGGTTTGAACCTTCTCTTGAGCGTGATGGACCTGGACAATGTTGTAGCGCTCGCACTAGCCGCGATATGGGTCATCCTCTTTCCTTTTCTCCTCTGGAAGGGGAGTCGTCGGGTCTCTGATCTACAGCTCGGCGTTCTTGTCGTTATTCCAATTATTCTCTTTGGCATGCTTACGCAAACGGCGGCGCGTGGTCTTACGGTCACGCAGCCTTTCTTCGCGTTAGCGGCGGCTCGAGGAATCATTCTTCTCGCGCAGCTTCCGCTTGTTCGGAGCATGCGAATGGGGAGTTCGATAGTCATCATAGCGCTTACGGCCGTGACGACAGCTTTTGGATTCTATCGGAGCGTCCAGGCGGATGTGTTGGGTACTCGAAACGCCTTTGATCTGGCGTTTAAAGAGACCTGCGTTAAGCACAACACCGGTGTGATTCTTGAGTTAGACCGTGGCCCCGGCTTTTACGCTCGCCGGTTGAATTGCAAGACCTCGGTTCTCGGAATGGGTGCTAGTCTCTACAGCCTCGCGAAGACGCACCTTGAGGGCTATCGCTTTTGGTTAATTGACGGCCAATTTTCGGCGTATAGAGACCGCTTCCGGTATATGTGGCCCTCATTTGAAAAACGACAGCCAGACTTGTTCATTCCCGCGGAGACCTATATTCGGCTCGACCACTTTACTTCGCACGCCCTCTGGCTTGGGTCCACCTACGCGCAGGAGCGTCAACATTACGATGATTGGATAGCTAAGTGGGGAGCGCGACTTCCAGTGTTTGATCTATCGAAGCATATTCTGCCGCTTGAGTGGAACGGTGGCTCTGATGGATGGTACCGAGTCGGAGATGCGATCGTGGCGATGCCCTTCGCTGCTCCAGCTCCATACACCTACAAGGTGACGTGGGACTCTTCGAGGTCAGGTGAGGGAGCGCAAGGGCGTTTCATCATCCCTGATTATCTTGAGCGCCCCGTTAGTTTCGGCGTGGGACTCTGCGACTCCACGTCTGGTTCGCAGTGTAATGGATTCGGCTTCGCCATCGTCGCGACGAACACAGGCTTAGAGGCGAAACTCCTCAAGCTACATGCCTCTGAGAAAGTGGAGCTGGTTACCATTCCAATGCCGAAGAAATATCTCAATCAAGCAACTCATGTGTGGATACGATGCGACTCCGGCTCTATCTCAGCGGGCTTCGATGAGGCAAGCGTAGCAACGTACCAAGCGGGTGGTGGGTGTGGTAGTTACAACCCCGCCCTGATCGCTCGAACTGACATGCCGGTGGAAAGCTTGGAACTCCAACTGAAATAAACTTCGTAAGTGATTCGACCGAACACGACGGGGCACTGGCACCTTACCGGAGACCTGTTGGATGGGACGCGGTAGACCTTCACGGCGCCTCCAGCTCGCTGGTCCATGCCGAGATTGCTAAAGTCGAGTCACCGGCACTATCCAGCATCATCGAAAGCGCTGTGAGCGCGCCAGGAGAGCCATCGACATGCGCGAAAGGGTGGAGAGCGCTACCACGGAGACGAGCACACAGGAGAAGAGGAAGATAATCAAATGACGGGGTAAGAAGAGCCAGTGTCCGGGCTCTAACGCGTGATTTTTCATTGCCAAAATCCAGAGGAGCGAGATCCCAAATCCGATCGCCATTGAGATAACCGCGGGAACAACGATCTTTGTCTCTCCGGAATCTCCTCTCGTTAAGCGCCTCAGCGCTCCCAGGATCAGAGCGAGGATCGCCCCAACGGCAGGCATCAACCACGAAAAGTAAGAGGCCTGACTCCAGGATGGGAATAACGTGAGAATGTACTTTTGCAGGATAACCACGGTTCCATTTTCGGGAACCAACTTAGGCCCTTCTCCCAGCATTCTGAATCTAGCCGCACCGAATAGGTCCTCAAAAGCGTGAGCGAATGAAGATCTGAACGCCCATACCTGAGCAAAGTGCAGTACATGCGCACATGTGAAGCCAAATACGCAAAAGCTAGCGGCCCTTACCATCTCCCAGCGTCTGGTAGAGTCCCTCCAACATGACACCACGGCAAATGGAGCGAACATAACAACAAAACACCAATCAAAACTGAGCCATCCCTGCATAAAACTGATAGCTGCGAGGAGGCACAATGACCTCCATGACAATCGAGATGTCTTCTCAAGCTGATTAAAGAGAAACGCCATTTGCACTAAAACTAGGGTGATCGCATAGGGATGATAAAACAATCCGTGCATCATCGCCGTCGTCATAGGAACTTGAAGCAGCACAATAACGGCAGCGGCAGCCAACATCGCACCCACGACGTTTCGGATGAGGGCATAGGTCAATACTAAGCCAGCCACCGAGAAACCAATCGGAAATAGGCGATACGAAGGAACTTGCTTGGGGCCAAACGTCATGATTGCTAACCCCGTTAACCAGTTAGGTCCTGGTGGGTAGTGGGTATAGATCAACTCGAGTCCCGGCACATCTGAGGGATCGTCGTAAAGCTTGTTTGGTGGTCCGCCACGATTCGGTAACCCCACGTGTTTAAGAAAGCCATCCATATAGTAGTGCATGCCGGATGTAAGGGCATCAAACTCTGAGGGAGCATCGGCCTGGCTAGACGGCCTGTTGCCTACCCGTTGAGCAATCTCAAGCTGCTCACGAACAACTGGTATCAGCGTGGACAGAACAGCCACTAGGGCGACAATCTCGACCACTATTTGGATGATTTGTTTTAACGCTTTCACGGTCTCGGTCTCGAATGACTACTTTTGGGACATGCAAAGGGCCCAAATTGGCACCTTTGGTTTTAGACAGCTCTTGTAAGATGCGGTGGTGAATATCACCGACGCTCTCGAGTATGTCCTTTGAGAGATCTCCGTTATAGCCCTTGACTAAAACGGCATTTGCGCATGCTGACAGGGCGAGCTCTCTCCCAATTACATTAAATAATTACGACCAATTATTTCACGATACAACCATCCTAGTATGGATTGGGTTGCACTCGGCACTCCCCGTCTCTTGCACTTCCTCAATCGCGGTGCTTTCGTTCTCGGTATCGGTGTGATGGTGATTGACCGCCTCCCAGAAAACTGGACCAGATTAATGGAGAAAATTCCGGTATGACACCTCCTATTGAAGGGAGAGTGAGATGCCAAGAAAAAAGTACACGGAGGGGCGAATAGCCTTAGTTATGAAGGAGCTGGAGAACGGAGTCAAAGTAGAGGATCGCTGCCGGTAGCTTGGGGGCTCTGAGGCGACGCTCTACAACTCGCGGAAGAGGTACGCTGGTAAGCGCACCCCTTGAGTGCGCCGATTCAAGCAGCTTAAGGATGACAATGATCGGCTTAAGCGAGTTGTGGCAGATCTGTCGCTGGATAAAGTCATTCTACAGGACGTCATTTCAAAAAACTTCAGACCCCGCGCGCACGCGTACGCTCGCCAAGGAGATTCTATCCGATTTTAGGGTGTTTTAAGCGGATTGATCGCGGGCACGATTTAGCTTTATCCTCCTTCCAGGCTCTAGAGTTTTATTGATGGGTAGACAGAGCTGCTATCACAAAGGATCGCAGGACGCACATGCTGGGTGAATGTTTAATTTGGGTCGGTGTTGTAGCGGCAACTGTCACTAACTTGTGGTTCCTTTTCCAGAGGTGGTCAGCCCCTCCGTTGTCGCAGTTTCCCAGTGCTATGGCCGAACAAACTATTAGCGCACTAGTCGTGGGCTTTTCGGTCGGCATCGTTCTCACAAATCTTTTTAAACACGCCTTATCAAAGAGGTGGGCTAATTTCATCGTTTTGGCGCTACTTAGCGTTGGTTTGATGTGGTGCTGTGCCGACTGGTCGTGTGTTGGTCGTATCGAGGGGCAAAGCGCCTTTCTGGCTCTGCTTGGCTGCGCAGTCGCGGCAGTCGCCGCCTCTGGCTCTGATAGAGCCTCATCTGGGGAGACTTCGCGTGGGTTTAGAGCTTTCTGCCTCTATGCGTTAGGGGTTTTTAATTTTTTTCTCGTTGTGGGCCCCTATACGACCTTCCTGCCTGGCTATTACCAGGGGGAGCGATTCTCGATTAGCCGTTTATCTTTCACCGCGGTAGACACCGGCCCGTGTTTGTTTTACCTGTTGATGACCAGATTTTTCGAGGCTCTCCTGGGTGCCCCGAGCATAAATTCGAGCGTAATAACGTCTAATCTTTTGGTCTCGGTTGGACTTGCTTCTGCCGCGTTAGGTGTCAGGCTTGTTTTTGGGACTCTATGGGGGTGGCTCTTCCTTGCGTACGCTGTAACCGATACCTGGCTGATAGCTGGAGCTATGTCGAGTTCAGTCGTTTGCATGCCGATCGTGGTTGTCGGCACCGTAACGCTCTTGTGCTTATGGGCCATACGGAGACCATATGGGCTTCTGTCGTATAGGGAAGCATGGGGTCTTGGGTTTTTTACCGCAGCAAACCTGTTTTTTGCTCTCTACTCATACACACCGGCGCGAATCCCGTTGTTCGCGGGCTACCTGGTGGCGGGTGTCATTTTGATCCTTCGAGGAGCGGTGGGGTTATCTAGGCCCGCTTTAACCAGCATAGGTATGGCAGCGGCGCCTTCGGTAGCGCTTATGTTCGTTCTGCTGATTGTGTTGTTCGGTGGTAACGTTAGGTCCATGACGGACCTCGTACTTAGGAGCCCTAAGTCCATGAATGTCATAACCCACGTTGATGATTATCCAGAGAAGGTGCACATTCAGCGTGAGACGGATCAGCCAATTTGGTGGGCAAGCGGTAGAGTAGAGAGTAAGCAGATCACGGTGTACTGGCGCCGTTCGGTGCCCGAGATCCTGCACGAGCTCAGGATGTTACTCAAGGGCGTCAGGGTGAGTTCGATCTACCCAGAGCACTTGATCATGTTAGCCTTAGTGGCATGTGCAGTTGGTCTAGCGGGTTCCTCGCCGTCTGTGAGAGGTTTTTCTCTCGTTACTTTTTTGGGCGCAATCGGGTCTTTCTCTGCCTTTCTACTAGGGCAAGACCTGGCAGCATACCGAAGAGCTCTGGGTACTGGCCTTCTGATAGATGCCGCGCTCATCGGTCTGTTTGCCAGCATTGCAGGGAGGAGGAGTAGGAAACTCGTGGCTGTAATCCTCGCCTGTTTCTTTTGTCTAGTGCAGGTGCCGTATCGATTGGCTCCGATGCTGACGGCCTCGCTTCATGTTGACCTGGCTCTCTACTGCCTCGATATCTTCCAAGCGAGAGAGCTCTTGAATAGCTCGGTATTCAAGGGGGCAAACTCGAATCGTATGCTCTTCGTTGCAGACGATACAGAGGCTGGTGTGCACTACAGACGTTGTATGCGCTCTGCCTTTAACTCGTATGAATGGAAACAGATGGCGCCTAACGCGGCTATACTTGAGGCAAAGGGCAGAGGCTTTGAAGAGATCTTTGAGGGTCTTAGTTCTGGGGAGGTTTTGGTGGTGAGCTGCCCATCCAGTCCAAGTAATAATTCTGAGTTGAAACAGCTGTGTTCAACTGAGCCTCATTTTGGTCACTGGCTCGGTACTATAATTGATGCAGACGATCTGCATAAAAAGCGACCAAAATGGGTCTTTATACAGAAAGATTAATGAGAGTAGGGGGCTGTCAATTCCCCCCCCCCCCTTTTTTTTTAAAACAGTTTTTCTTCAATTCGTAATAACGGTTGACCTTTCCCTTTTTTTTTACCCCCATCA
>JAIXPR010000338.1 GCA_027486155.1 Pseudomonadota bacterium
CACCGATTTTCCATCGCCGATAACAGCGTCGTTGCCGTTGCTGTAGTCACCCATCACGACCACCGTGCTGTCGATCCCAGCGGAGCCGGGACCCATCAGGAGGTCCATGTTGGTGATGACGATGGCGTCAGTTTGGCCGGAGGCGTAGTTCTCGATCGTTTCCCCGTAGGTGCGGGGGACGAACTCGAAGGTAATGCCTTCAGCTTTGCCGAGTTCAGCGAAGATGCCGTTGGTGTCGCCGTAGTAGTACGGCATCCAACCGGCATAGACGCTGATGCCGACTTTGACGGTTTCAGCCGATGCGGCGGTGATGCCGCCGATGATGAGCAGCGC
Organism: Pseudomonadota bacterium; assembly: GCA_027486155.1. Classification (GTDB taxonomy): domain Bacteria; phylum Bdellovibrionota_C; class UBA2361; order UBA2361; family OMII01; genus OMII01. The sequence goes on from JAIXPR010000338.1 coordinate 334, forward strand.
GCTAACGGCGCTACGAATGAGTGAGGTGAGTTTCATGAGTTTATGTATCTATACGTTCTAACGATTGTGTTTGGTTTCTGTTGGTATCCCGCCCCCATCCCCGCTCGCGCAGGGATAGGGAGGGAGTACGACCGGGTGTTAGCCGGCCATGGTGGGTTTCGTGGCTTCGGTCTCTTTCTTTTCACCGCCGTCCGGGTTGCCGCCTTCGCGCTCTTTTTGGCGCGCGGCGAGCATCGCGGCCATACGGTTGCCAGAGGTCGACTGCGACCCCGCTGCTTCATACTGAGCGTCCTGACGGGCGACATCGGTGCCGGCGAGACGCTCGGAGATACGAGCTTTGGACTTGAGGTCCTCATTGGATTTGAGAACAGCTGCCACCGGATCGAACTCATCGTGCTGCGACAGCCCTGCAAGGCGGTCGTTGAGCTCGATAAGCTGCTCCGACGAGACGCGATCGGCGATCGCTTGAGCCTCTTTGGCAGGCAGATCACGCAGCTCGGCTTGGAGCTTCGTGAGGTTCTGCATGTGAGACTGCATGCTGTTCTCGAGTTCCTTGATGGACTGTGCCAGTTGGAGCTCTTCCGCTTCGAGGCGCTGAATGTCAGCGTCAAAGCGGTCGAACGCCGCCTGGTGGCGGTCCTTCTCGGCTTGCTCCGTGGCTTTTTCAAAGAGGCTCAGCGCCCCTTCGCGTTTGCCTTGAAGATCCTTCAGGCTCTTGCCGACCTCGGTGAGGCGATTGCGTTTGCCTTGGATCACGCCTTCCACCTGAGCGACCGCGTCACGGAGGTCCGTGTAGCGTTGGCTCAGATTCATGGCCTTGATCTCGAAGGCGTCTTTGATACCGCCCACAGAGCCCGTGAATTGGGCTTCCGCGGACCGCTTGATTCCGAGAGCGGCTCGGATCCACCGGAACAGAAAGAAGTTCCAGATGCTCTTTGTCATTGATGGTCGATTTGTCATGGTGATGATGATGTGGGTTATTGCCCTTGTTGATGTTGTCTTGCCGCTTCGAGATACACCCGATCGTCGTCCGCGCCAGTGTGGGCGGATGTGTTGAGACGACCTTCGACACGACGTGCCGCCTGGAGAGCCAATGTGAGGCTATCTGGGGCGCCGTTGTGCAGTGCTGCTGCTTGAACTCCAACCGGGAGCTCTGCGGCAATCTCTAGCTTGGCTTCGTTGAATGCGGCCGTAAGGGCGTCGACCGCGTTCATTGCTTGTTCCAGTTCCTGTTCCTTCCTCTCGTGCAGCTCGATCAGCCTTGTGAGCTGATTAAAGCGCGCACGATTTGCCTCGTCCTCTTGGTCGGCAAGCTTCTTCTCTAGTCGCGTTCTCTGTCCCCGCTGTGTGCTCACATCGGATTCTTCGAGTGCGTTGAAGAGTTGGATTCCCTGCTTAAGGAGGGCGGTGCCGTGGAGAAGATTCTCCTCGGCGAGGTCCAGATAGCGCTTGGAGCGCCCGCTTCGCAAAGGGTCATTTAAGTTGGCTTGAAGGTCCTCGACGAGGTCCTCGTATGCCGCCTTAAAGCCAAGTGCTATGCGAGCAAGCGGGTCTGTGGCAGTCCGGTTAAGGTGCTGGGTTATGGTTTCAATTTCCTCAAGCTGTGCGCGCCGAAGCGCTTCACGAAACTCAAGGACTACCTTCTTGGCGTATTCCGGCCCACGGTAGAGGTACCGATAGGCGAACGTGCCAAGACCAACAAAGGCGAGCGCTACGGAGGCAACGAGGCCTCCAAGGCTCACCCCAAAAAGAAGCCCATGCGTCATCAGGACCGAGATCAACCCGAGCGGGTATCTCCAGATCCATCCGGAACGCATGACCTTCCGCATCGTACGGCGTTGAATATCAGTAGCGGTAAGGCTGCTGAGCATCTCGGCCGGCGAAGACACATCAGTGAAGGAGTCGTCCCCCAACACAGGGCCGGAAGGGGGGCCAGTGCCCCCCTCCGTCTCATAATCATATTTTCGTACGGCCATGTAAGGCTTGGTGTTAGTTTTAGAGTTTAGCCCCCTCCACCAGGATGAACTCCACTCGGGCCATGCGTGCGCGGTACGCTCGCTCGCCCTCGTTTTGCTTCCTGATAGGGGGTTTTGTTGACCCTGCTCCTTCGGCTTTCACTCGGTTCGGATCAATCCCGTGGGTTACGCGCAGGTATTGCGCGACCACTTGGGCACGCTCAAGAGAGAGCGCCTGATTTTGAACCTCGTCGCCGTAGCCGGTGTGACCTCGGATGATCACACGCAGTGCAGAGTAGTTAGTGTTGAGAAGCTCCGCGGCTTTATCCACCGCCTGTTTACCAGAGTCGTCGAGCAGGTTGTTTCCCTGCTGAAACGTCACTGGGTCCACATTAAGTGGTCCGTATTCGCGGAGCTTCTTCCAACCGGTGTCGTCGATTTGCTCGAAGGTTACCTCATTAGCCACGGTGGTGGCGTCGAGGATCCCTACCGAACGTTTCGACAACTCTTCAAGGACGCTTTTGTTGATGATCTGAAACGGATTGACACCCGCAAAGGACTTTGTACGACGCAGAACGTCGCTGCACGAGCTGATCATATCGACGATTTTCTCGCTCGTTCTCGCCCCTTTTCCAGTATCAACGCCGAACTGCACTTGGCAGTTCTCGAACAGGTCAGCCCAATCGAAATGGGGCAAAACCTGCTCTAGCCGATCCCGCTTGATCCCCGTATCCTTCGCCATCTCCTCCAGCATTTTGGTCTTATTCATCTGGTAGTAAGCCAGAGTGCCAAAATACGCTTCAAAGAAACGCAGGAGCTCGCTTGGTTGCTTGTCGATCACCTCGCGGTGCACAACAAACACGTCCACGATATACCCCTGGAAGGCGTCAGAGCCGAGAATCACTTTGAGTCGCTTATCCTCCAAGGCTTTGGAGAGTTCAGGTTCCCAGAGCATTGCGGCATCAACCTGCCGAGCTTTCAGTGCCTCTTCCACTTTATCGATGGCTGTCTTCGGCTGTCTCCATCCTGCGCTTTCACGCAGAGAGGGTAGGTCGAAGTTGGCTGTCACCATGTCGAGAAAGAAGCTGCTCGGACTCGCGTCCACATACGCGACCTTCGCTCCGTTCAAGAGCTCGGTCACTTTACCGGTTGGAAAACGATCGCTGTAGCCTACGAGAGCATCCGCCCCCGCAGAATCTGCAACGACCCCGACAATCACACCTGGGTAGCCGAGCTTGTGGCCCAACTCCAAATAGACATTCACAGGGAGCACCATCGCCTGGTACTCCCCACGACTAAACTTCTCAAGCCTGGACACATAATCCCCGTTGTCATCATTGAAGCGGATATCAAGCCCTTTAGTGGGGCCCTGTCTCCGCATCTCCGGTGATTTCAAGAACCAGTATCCGAGATAGCCATCACCAGCGACGGTGAATGCCTTTGCTTGCGAGCGAGGGTCGCTCGTTCGAAGGTGTACCCCCTCTTCCGCTTTCTGCTTCCTCATGTCCCAGAGCTTGGTAACCCCCCAGATTGCGAGCAATCCGAGGATAGCGATTATCACCAAGATGAAGAACTTGAAGGAGCTCGGCGGCTCTTCGTTCTCGTAGTTCACGTTTTTTGATGTTTACTTTACTGGATCGAAGGACTCCAATTCAGCCGTGGCGTCGGCCAGGGCTTTCTTGAGCTCTTCGAGGTTCTGTGCATTTTGATAAAACACGCTCCACTTTCGCAGCGCGTGGTCTCCGGACAGTTGGAACCCGATGGTGTAGAGAGGGATCGACTCCCCCTTGTTGACGAGATCTTGCATCCTCCGTGCGAACGGATTGAGCGAATCACTCGATTCACCATCAGTAAGAACGATGAGCCGAAACTCTCCGTATCCCAACTGCATCGCGCGTTTCCCAACGAGCGTTTCCGTGCCTTGAACGCACGCACGACCAAGCGGTGTCCCTCCGCTGGCATCAATCTCCTGGATCTTTTTGAGCATTGCGACTCGATTGTTGATACCAAGCTTTACTCGTTCGCCTTCTCCGTAACCATCGAAGACGTAGAGCCCCATCGCAACGTCGTCAGGGACTCTGTTTACCAGCTCAATAGCCGCCATCTTGGCACTCCGGATTCGCTCCCCCTCCATCGAACCGCTCCCGTCAAAGACGAGGTAAAAGTTCTTCTGGAGGCTTTGCGTTGCACCCGGAGGTGGCGGAACGACAGGGGGCGCTTGCACACCCCCTGCCACTTGTTGCTGTTTGGACACCTCCGTGCCGGGCGGTTGAGGCCCGGGCGGTGGCGGATCGCAGCTGGTCAGTGAGACCAGCGCTGCACAAGCAAGTAGAAAGAAACGTTTCATGTGAGTGATAGCCCTTTCTGTTTGTTACTTGCTCGGGGTGAAGTCGGCAGCTTCGGCTTCCACGTTCAGCACGCGGAAGACGACACGACGGTTGGCGGACCATTCGTCCCTGGTTTTCGGTTGGGGGAATTTCGGTGAAGAAACGCCCTTGCCCGTGGCCAAGAACTGAGATTCGTCAACAATGAGTCCCTTGGCTTTGCAATATTCTAGGTAACTCGAGCGCACCGCATTGGCTCGGTTCAGCGAAAGGTTCTTTGCCGCCAGCTCTTTCTGCTGGACGAGCAGCGGATTTTCACCCGCAGCCTTCGCCTTCTCGATTCCTGTCGGATCGCTATGCCCTTCCACTGCCACAACTGCACCACCGAAGGTGCTGGCGAGTTTCAGGGCTTTGTCGTAGTCCCCAGCATATCGTGCTGCGTCGAAACTAGCCTGATTGGGGTCGAAGTTGATCTCGACCACAAACAGGGTGCCCGAGTCCCACGATGTCGATTCTGCTTCGATGGCCGAGGCCAATTTGGCAGAGTCAAACTTCGCGGACGCGAGTGCCGATGTGTCAGTGTTCTTCAGACCAGCAGCGAGCGCCGCATAGTCCCATTCAGCATGAGCCAGCGCGGTTTTGCCACGCATAAGGCCCATGCCGTTAAGCGTCGTCTGAATTTCTTCAGAGAGGACGTTGAAGTTACGGAGAGTTCCGATAGCTTTGAAGAACTGCACGTTACCAGCGTGCGACACGAACTCTGCTTCGCTGATCATCCCTTCCACGTCAGCCGTCATCGTTGAGGTACCGAACAGAAGCTCGGCGCTCTTCGACAACAGCTGCTGATACTTCGCACCTTTTTGGGTGCTCATATCCGCCAAGGCTTCCTGACCACGCATGAGGACATGCACGATCTTCTGCGCCTTGTCGCGGTTGGCGTCCAGCCAGTCCTTCCGGACCGCCCAGACGTCGGCGATCACCTTGCTCGCTGTCTTGGTAGACAGCGAGATGCGAGCATCCTTTACAGAACCCTCACTACCGGTCCCCACCTTACCTCCGCTGGTCAGAGCGGCAGCGTCGGGAGAGATGGCAGCGATAGCGGCGATCGAAGCGTCGGCGCCAAAGGCAGATACGGGATCAACCGCTTTGCCCTTTGTGTCGTATTTAGGGAGGGTAAGCTCCTTCATCCACACAAAGCTCACGTCACGGGGAGAGAGCCCCGCGCTTGAGAGCACCGTTCCCACATAGTCCATGTGGGGGCCGAAGAGCTGAAGGGCGATTTTCTTCCCTTTCAGATCGGCCGGCTTGAGATCGCCACGCACAACCACGGTGTCGCCACCGTTGGACCAGGTAATCTGGTTGAGCACGACAAGCGGAACCCCTGCCTTCGCGAATGCCGGTTGAACGGCAAGCACTTGGGCCATGGTTCCACGAAAGAACGGCGATTCGCCGTTCAAGACCGACTGCGCCTGTTTGAGAGCATCGTCCTCATGCTTGAGCGTGTAGTCCACGCCTTCCGCCGAGTCGAAGCCCTCCATGTCAGCGAGGATCGCCGCCACGTCGCCACCCCACGTGATTACAGGCAGCGTGAGCGGCCCGGTCTTCACAGGAGATGCCTTCGTGGAGAGGATGTCCTCAGCAGGTTTGGCGTTTTCGGTAACAACCTGCGCTCCGAGGGGGAGCGCAGCCATCATAAGAGCGGCGAGAGCCGCGAGGTTTAGTTTCATTAGTGGTGATGTTGGTTTTGATTGTCGGTTTATTTATTGCTCTACGTCGGATACCCGATTAACCGTACGAAGAGTCGACCATACAAACGAGAACACACAGGAAGGTATCCCATGTATCCTCACTCATTATTGTCTTGAAGAAACACTAAGCGTTGCGCGCCTACTGTCTCCTCCTCCATCTACCCACAACAAAATTTGAAAAGAGCGAACTGTTCCACGCCACGGTAGTGGTCCTAGACATCTCGATTGAAAGAGGTGTTTTTGTAATGAACTACGCCGGTAAGCCTGTAGGCTCCGCGAGGAACAATGTAAGCGGCGCATTGTACCGGAATGTTTGGATTAACCCAACTTTTCGGGGAAGTTACAAAGTCGGGCACTTAGCCTATTGGCAGCTGTTGGAATCGGTTCGAACGGCGGTGTTTAGGGCATGCGGTGGACCCAGGTCGATTGCGAGGTCGCCTCTTCGAGGCGATAGTTGTACAGTGAGCGCATGAGTACCCCTCACCTTCATTTGGCCAAGCACAGCGAGAGCACCACCGACGCTACGTTTTTTCTGAATCCGTTGCTCGATCCACGAGCGTTAGCCCGACGTGCGGAATCTGGCAGCACGACGCCACCCATGAGAGCCGCCGATCTCCTGCACGCGACCGAGGTGTTAGAGGCGCATCCAAGACGCTTTCTCACGAATGACTATACTCGACTGATCGCACTCGCTGACAATTCGTCGCTCTCAGCGATCTCTAACCGACTGCGAGCGCTCATTCCTCAATCGCGGGATGGACACCTTACGCAAGCCCCGAGCTGGAAGGAGTTTCACAACCCCCTCAATCGGGGCGATCTAACGCTAGGGGAGGCCCTGGGCGGGCTCAAACCGTTCGCCTTTCCCCAAGATAAGATCCCGATGTTCGTTCGATTGATAGAGAACCCGGAGTGGGATTGGTTGCCCTTCTACGATTTCTTCCCCGGTGGAACAACGCTGGCGACCCATGACGCGCTGCATATGCTCCTCGGTCGTGGACTCCTTGAGCACGACGAAGCGTTCGTGATCGGATTTACGATGGGCGCGTCGGGTGAGATGAGTGAGTGGAAGACTCGCCTCTTTGCCCTCGTTTCGGGCACGCTCTATCCGGAGGCGTACCGATTTGGAGAATCCGCTCTTGAGATATTCGCGGACGCGGTGCGGATGGCCTCAGACTCAGGATGCGCTCCGCTCCACACTCAATCCTATGAGACGATGTGTGACAGACCGATCTCAGAACTACGAGCTATGCTCGGTATTCCCGAAGGAAAACTCGCTGAGTACTTCCGCAACGAAGCGATCCGCTTTCCGCGAGATATCGCGAGCCAAAAAGCGGCTCTCGGAGCGGATGGATTGTAAATGGAGGGATGGCGCAAACGGCACTACAAAACCTTGGTGAAGAACCAACGCTCGCAGTAGTCCGTTTACGCCACCTTGTCACGCCGCTTCTTTCAGCAATTCAAGCTTGATCGGAAGATCCTTCTTGAACACCTCAGGGATCGCCTCGAGCGAACCGAAAAGCTCGACGATCTTTTTAATAGCTTCATCAGCGGCCGCGTTTGCTTCCGTGATGAAGGCGTTAGCCGAGCCGGCAACGAGACCAGGCACCGCTCTCTCCACCGCTGATATGCCTTGCGACAGAACTGGTGGGATAAACGGCTCCGCTTTACTCTTGAGCTCATTCGCCTGCTGCATAAATCGTGATGCGGCGTCCGGCGCTTTGCTCGCTTGCACAGCGAATTCATATCGTGTTCTCCACCCGGTAAGGGCGTTTGTGGCGTCACTGAGTTTCGTTAAGAGCGTATTTGATGGCTCCATGGTGTGTGTATGGGTATGGGTTTGACTGCGAATATAGTCGATGAAACCTACGTAGAACCTTGTACGTAGCACCGTCGCAACCGTAGACCCCCCAGGCATGAGGGTATACGCGTGCGACGAGGCGAATTCTTTTACCCGAGCGAATTGTGAAAGAGCGGAAACGCGCATAGTGCCATGAGTCGCTTCATTTCTCCATATGCTCGCCCAAAGACGTGCAGAGCCTTCAACCCTTTAAGCTAGGGACCGACCTTGCCGCCCCGCAATAAAGGGAAGGAGGGTGAATCAGACCTTCCCCTTTTCGGAATGGTAGTGAATACCGCAAAACGCCACCGACTTCAGGGAGCACGAGGTAGCACCTCGGACCGGCCCCTAGCCCTCATTTGACTACCGATAGTCCCGGTCTAGAATGAGCCTAAAGGGACACCCTCCATGCTCAGCAACAACACTGGTCCACATTCATCGAGCTTTCATGAAGCGCATCTTACGGACCTCCACGCTCCGCGGAACGTTCCTGCGGTGTCACCTGCCGATGTGACAGGTGTACTCACCACCACATACGGTATTCATCCAAAAGAGCACCCAAAACGGATCGAGAGTTACTGGGACTTCAACTTCAAGGTAGCAACTACTATTGGGCCCCTGTTCTGTAAGGCCTACACACACGATAGGTTCGAGGACGCCCGCTTCCATGCCGACATCATGGGGAAGCTGACCAGCGAGGGGATTCTCGTTCCTGCGGTGATTTCATCCCTAGGTGGCAAAGCGGTCAACGAGCTGAATGGACTTCCCTTTATAGTGCAACGTTTCCTTCCCGGAGAATCCCTCTCAAACGTAGCGCTCACTCCTCCTATCCTTGCGGAGCTCGGACGAACGCTCGCTCAGATCCATAACACCCTTGAAGGCCGCATCATCTCTGGAAACAAATTCAAGATCTCAAGCTGGGATCCGCGGCAACACCAGCTCCTCTTCTCACGATACGATACCGCAGTCGCGAATTTCTCTCCTCGCGCTCAACGAGCGATCGACTCTCTGCGGGTGCAAACAGATGAGTATCTCCCTCTCCTACGGGACTTTCCCGTTGGCATTACACACGGCGACTACCATCCGGGGAACATCCTCGTCGCCCACCAGAGGATTGCGGCAGTGCTTGATTTCAATGAGGCGATCGAGTCTTGGCTTGTGGGCGATATAGGGATAGCCCTGAGCTACATGAACAACGAGCAGATCCCTCTCATAGCATGCGCACAGCATCTTATCGCCGGCTACCGCACTGAACGACCCCTAACGCTCATAGAGCGGGCGGTGCTCCCCCTCATGATACAGCTTCGGGCGGCGACTCGTGTTATCGAGACCACTATTGAGGGAGGCCGGGAGAGCGGTCACGACATCAGGTTGATTAACCACCTCAACGATCCGAAGATTCTCAAGTGCTGGCTCCAAGAGCTGCAAGAGGGAAGCACGAGACGCACTCTGTAAGTAACTGCCAGGCTACGTTCGTACCGCCATCAATTAATCGCTCCCCGCCTCTTGAGTGCCCTCACTGTGCGTGGCATCATCGCCGGTCTCTATGAGTTCGTATGATCCCACCGGCCTAAAAGGCTTTTATAAGACGGAGATCGCTGCGGCGCTAACGTTTGCTGGATTGAGCTTCGGCGCCTTCAGTAAAGCCGAGAAAGAACGTGCGCTCGCTGAAAAGCTCGGCCCAAGTCATCCTGGCTATCAACAAGTAATGAGCCGCGTCTCCCTTCCCGAAGGGTTCGGCAGGACCCTAGCCGCAACCTCAGTGATAGTCGGAGCTATGGGTGTATCAGGGCTTCTTGCTGCCCGGCGCTCAGATAAACGCTCTACCGATTAAGCGCGCCACTCATCTCATCTCCCGTGTACATTTGCTTTTTAGCGACTCTGAGTACGTCACGGAGACGATGGATGCCGTCCAGCGCCCCCGAGGGCCGCCCCGATTCATGATCGGTTTGCGCTCGAATCTTTACGGGGCCTCTACAATTTGTTCAACGGCACAAAGGAACCACCAGCGAAGGGCACATACGAAAACGTATCCGGACCGACCGTGACCTTCATAATCGAGTGCTCTTTGATGAGGTAGGACACCGCGAAGTTGACACCACCAGTGGTAGAGACGAGAACCCGGGCCTGGTCGCCTTTGTTTTCAGCGACGAGCCACCGTCGTACACCGTCCAGTTCGAGTTTAAAGGTAGTGTCACCAAGTGAACCAAGCGTCTCGGCGCGCTCCTTGGTCATTTCACCCGAAGCAGGCTTCGTGGGAGGAGCCGCTTCAACGATTGGCGCTGGCATCGAAAGGGACGCGAGCGAGAGCGCGGCAACAACAGAGGTTAGGTTCCGGGATGTTTTTACTTCCATAGTGATTCCTAAAAAAGAGCGGCAACCCTATCCCATAGCGGGGAGGTTTACAAAGCACTGAGGACGGACACGGAGTACAGTCGAGATCTGATTCGCACTCATACCTGCAGAGAGGCGTAGGTCGGAGAGGAGTCTAGTGATCCGGGGGCCGTGCGGTCCACCTAGATGCTGGCTGTGTGGAGACCACTTGATCAGCTAATATTGCAGCCACTTACAACCCTTAAAATCTCGTAGCACAGGCAGTTTCGCCA
>JAIXPR010000127.1 GCA_027486155.1 Pseudomonadota bacterium
CGAAGCTCATGCAAACGAGGAGAAAGCGAGTAATCGCGCACGATACCGTTCACGACGAGCTCGTTGCCTCCCCACACCATCTGATAGGTCTGCGAATCAGCCTCCCTTTCAGAGCGACGAATGCTCTCAGGAACGATGTCAGTGCCGTAGATATGCTTCTTGTAGTAAGCGTCTAATGCGGCCAGGTAGTGGGGCGAGGATATCGCTCCGGTACGCGCGCCTTCACGCAACACCATCCTCTGCATGAGAGAAAGTTCCCCAACGAGTCGCTCACCATCAGCTATCCATCGCGGGATATCAATGGAAACGCTCACAAACAAGAGGCTCGCGACCCGCTCAGGATGCCGTAGCGCGTACTCTCCGATCACCAAACCTCCGAAGGAGTGCCCCAAGAGATGCATCCTCTCAATCTTGAGTTCGCGTCGAATGTCCTCTAGCTCCGCGACAAAACCCTCGATGGAGAATATCTTTCGCGCCCCTCCACGACGGGAACGACCACACCCCGCTTGGTCATAGAGAATCACGGGGAGATCGGAGGAGAGCTCCGTGATGGGCTCCAGGTAATGGCTGGTAAATCCAGGCCCGCCGTGCACACAGACTAAGGGCACGCCCCGCTCCTCACCGTGCCACTCATAGAAAACCTCTCCCGCACGCGTTTGTAGATAACCCTCTGTCGACATGCCGCCCCACCGTGTACCGTCCCTCTATTCGACGATGCTAGATCAATACGTTATATCTACGTGTGTTTTTTAGCTCTCGAAAGTAATGCTTTTTCGTAGCCCATCCGACCTCTAGAAGCGAAGGGGGAAAAGTCCCGCACCTATGGCACCATTACACAAAGACCTCCATCTTTCCGCCGAATTTCTCGCGTTCTTGCGCGGTGGCTGCTACTCGCAGGTAATGCTTGAGAGTGCGGCTTCTCGCCTGAGCGCCGCTTTTCTTAAAGAGGACTACGTCGAGGGAGCCCACGAAGCGCTCGACAAGATAGACGGATGGCTCAAAGAGCTTGAGGATAACATGCCCCTCTTCTCGACCTCGTGGACAACCCCTGACACCTTTGACGCGATCAACGCGATGGGTTTCATGAAGGAGCTCAAGCGAGATCTTCTCTGGTTCGCCGATCGAGCCGATGCCGCGCTCGTGGTGCCGAATCTCGCTGAGGACAGGCAGTCCACGAAACTTTTAGCCGCTGGAGTACTTCGGTCGGCCGCGGCTCGATTCTCGTATATCGAGACGCTCAACGAGATCTTTCTTAAACTAAAGGCGCCCGAGCGCGCTCAGCAATTCGCCGCCGAGGCCCCCGAAGCCAAAGGCTTCCTCCAAACCGCTCACACGATCATCGATATCTTTTCCGATGATAACCCGTATTCCGAAGAGCTCTGCGAACGGTTGAGGATCGAGGCACTTCTCGTTCCATCCAGCATGCGAGCGTACGCTCACGACGCGCGAGTACTCTTGCATGTGTACTCAAAAGAGTTCACCTACGAGCTCGCGGAGATTCCGCCAGAGGAGGCTCAGGGGTGGTTTAACATGAAGATACCGGCCGTCGCGGCTGGTTACTGGTATGCGTATCGATTCACGCCGCAAGACTGCGCCCACTGGGTCTCAGTTGGAATACGGGGAGCTCCGCTTGCCGCCTACTGGAGGCGGGCAGGTTTCGCTCCCGAAGCCGCCGTTCAGTGGATCCAACAAGGGGTCCCACCGATAATCGCTGTCGAATGGGCTCGCGCGGGCTTCGATGCCCAGAGGGCGGTTGCAATGCTCCAAAAGGGAATCACCGACCCCAGCAAAGCACCCCGAAATCGGGATGGGGAATAGTGCCGACACACAGCTAAGCAATTGAAATAGCTATCTTAGAATAACCAAGCAGTTGCTATGCTGCAAAAACATGCGGTTTATAGAGCGACTAATTGACATAAGGCACAAACGCAGAGTATACGAATAAACAGGCGATCGGAGATATCGCCTGGCGGATTGACATACATATCCGACCTAAACATCGGAAGTTGCAGTGGAAAATTCGACGGTAACCGTTATCAAGGAAGAGAAAGCGCTCAGCTCAGTTCGAGTCGGCCAAAAGGCTATGATCTCGGCTATCAAGAGCTGTCCTGCCGAACTCCTCCACAAGCTCGTGTCCATGGGGATCGTTGCAGGCTCGGAGGTAACCGTAACGCAACGTGGATTCTTCGGTTCCCCGATTAATATTCACCTCCTCGGCTCGGTGCTCTCTCTGCGCAGTGCGGAGGCGGCTCACATCCAAGTGCAGCCTCTGTAGTCGCGGATAACCAACGTCGCAGCCCATAGGAAGGCTTGCTCACTTGTTGTGACAGACATCACCACCACCTTCGACGACAATTGCCCCAAGTCGATAGCTCTTGTCGGTAATCCGAACTGTGGCAAAACCACACTCTTCAACGGGCTCACAGGTTCTCGATACAAGGTAGCAAACTATCCCGGTGTAACGGTTGAGCGCAAAGAGGGTTCGCTTTCACTTCCTCACGGTTCCTGCGCTCGTATCGTGGATCTTCCAGGAACATACGCTCTCGTCGGTTCCTCAGTGGATGAGAAGATCGTTACTCAATTTTTACGAGGGGAGCTCGCGGGTAACTCAAAGCCGGATCTCATCGTCGCCGTCGTAGACGCTACCAATCTTGAGCGAAACCTCTTTCTCATCTCCGAGCTGATCGATACCGGCTATCCGATTGTGTTAGCGATTAACATGATGGATGCCGCCGAGCGAGCCGGCATCAAGATATACGCCGAGCTACTCTCCCGCGCGCTCGACCTTCCTGTTGTTCCTATTACCGCTCGCTCCAAGTCTGGGTTCCCTTCACTCTTGCAAGCGATTACCAAAGCGCTTGAAACCCCCTCCCCTTCATCAAAGAGACTCGGGTGGATCGCGCAAGAGCACCCTCTGCGCCGGGCGATCGAGGATCAGAGCCCCCTCGGCCCCGCAAGCTCAGATCCGCATATCATTACCACCATAGGATCGCTTCGCTACGCATGGATTCGATCGGTCGTTCGTAAAACGACCTCGCAAAGCTCGAATGATGACATCCCCGTGGTGTCCCCTCTCGATCGACTCTTAACGAGCAGAATCTGGGGACTCCCCATCATGCTGGGGATATTCGGGCTGATCTTTCAGGCTATCTTTCTCTGGGCGCAACTTCCGATGGAGATAATCTCCGGCGCTGTCGATAGCTTGAGCGCCTGGGCAACCTCAGCGCTACCACCTGGCATACTTACGAGCCTTATCGCCGAGGGCATTATTCCTGGCGTTGGAAACGTTATCGTCTTCGTGCCACAGATAGCGATCCTCTTCTTCTGTATCGGCTTTCTTGAGGATTCCGGGTATCTCTCTCGAGCCGCGTTCCTTCTCGATAACTTCATGCGCAAAGTGGGACTCCAGGGCCGAGCCTTCATCCCTCTCTTAAGCTCCTTCGCGTGCGCCGTCCCTGGCATCCTCTCAACTCGCTCTATTCCTACTCGTTCAGACCGACTCGCTACGATCATGATCGCCCCCCTCATGAGCTGCAGCGCTCGACTTCCAGTCTACGCTGTCCTTATCGCCGCGTTTATTCCCCCGACCCTCGTTGGTGGCTTTGTCTCACTGCAGGGCCTCGTTCTGCTCGGCATGTACCTCCTCGGTGTGGTAGGCGCGTGCGTCGTGGCCTGGGCTCTCAAGAAGTGCCTCTTGTGGAAGGAATCGTGCTTCTACGTCATGGAGATGCCTCCCCTTCGAAAGCCTATCCTGCGCATCATCCTTCGCGGGGTGTATGACAGCGTAGCCTCGTTCCTCAAGAACGCCACCACGATCATCCTCGCGTGCTCGATCATCGTGTGGTTCCTCGCGTCATACCCTAAGCCTGAAGCTGGCTATCAAGGAAATCCGGTGCAAGCGAGCTACGCCGGACAACTTGGCACCGCGATTGAGCCCGCGATCAAACCACTGGGTTTTAATTGGGAGATAGGCATCGCGATACTCTCCTCATTTCCCGCTCGAGAGGTCTTTGTTACCACGCTGAGTACGATCTACAACATCGGCGACGATGATGATGAACACACTGGCCTTGTGAAAACGCTTCAAGAGAGAAATCAGTCGGGCCTCTTTTCAACCCTCACAGCACTCTCGCTGATGGTCTTCTACGTTTTCGCCTGTATGTGCATGTCCACACTCGCGGTATGCAAACGAGAAACAGACTCGTGGGGATGGACCCTAGGGATGTTTGGGTACATGACCGCGCTCGCGTACGTGGCGTCGTTTGCAGTCTTCCAAGTTGGTAGCTTAATTTTAAAGTAAGGAGAGCACGCACATGACCCAGACCGTTATCGCAATCCTTATCCTCGCTGTCGCGGTAATCTATGTCGCGCGCAAAACGATCAACGCCATCGCCCCTAAAAAGACACCGTGTGGATGCAGTGGATGCGGTTGTGGGGGGAAGAAGAAGGCGGAGGAAGCGTAAAGCGCAGGCACGCCACATATCGGACGAGCAGGCGCACGGGAGGGCAGTCATTCCCCCTTCGCTAAAGCTACGGGGGACAAGCCTGACCGCCGAGTGGTTGCGTGAAGCGATGATCTTTAGTGATGCGTGACATTCCGGCGACCAGGAATGGTCGCCTTCCCGACTGGCGGTGAATGGGAGGGCGGTCGTCCTCGACCGCCGCGTCGCATTCAGCGAAATTCGTTTGCGATGCGTGACCTTTTCGGCGACCGGGGACGGTCGCCCTCCCGATGCACGACCTGTGAACAGCGAGCGGGGTGAAAAGCAGCTACGTTGTAGTGGTAGGGGAAGTAAGAAGAGTCTCACAAGACCGAAATACGTTAACCTTGATGAACAAGAGTTAGCGGACCCGGACTCATGAAACTCAACTGTAGTGGATTACTTGATCATCGCTGCCCTGAGTTTGCTCTCATCGAGAGATTGCAAAATAAGGGGATGACTCTCAAGAAAATCCTCAAGCGCGGTCATGTTGCGGCTCAAAAGCAGCTTCACCCGAGAGGGGTTTAACCGAATTGAAGCTTCAACGCGAGGTACCCGAAAGTAAACTCGCCCGGCAGAATCCCGGTGGATCCTGACCAAACCATCCGAGAATGAATCTCGGTATTCGATGGCCCGGCCTCCGCGAAAATGTTGGTCATCCAAGACTTTCATCACCAGTTCGGCGATGCTTTTGGCTGACTTTTTCGTGACGACGGGACCGACGCGCGGCCTTTGCTGTTTGACGACTGACGTTCTCATGTATGTATAGGTTACGTAACTGGAAAAAACCCAACCGTGGGTAGTCTCCATTCAGAGACGCTTGCGTCTCTCAAGGGGAAACTACCTCATTAAAACCGTATGATTTCGATCGTTGTGAGTCCTCGTCGCAACTCGTGAAGACTGGAGTGGCGCACATAAACCGCCCTGGCTCCGAACTCCGATGAGGACTCAGTGTGTGTTGCTCGTATAGCGATGTGAAAGAGCGAGCCACAAGAACGGCCCTACAGGGGATCGTTATCCTTGTCGCAGTCGTTTAGGTTACCAAAGAGATGGGGTCGTGGCCAAGAAAAAACTGGCCAGATAGTCATTTGACTGCGGTATCACATTCTCGCCAACGGAGGGCGACTTAGTACTTTCTAAAAGAAGGGTCGACATCATCGGACCATCGGAGCATCCCACCAGCGAGATTGGAGACCGTTGTGTAACCGTGTCGTCCCACGAGCTCTCGCGCGACCCAATCGCTGCGCCCACCGCTGCGGCAGTACACAACAACCTCTTTATCTTTTGGAATTCTCTGAAGATTCAGCACCACCGTATCCTTCGGTATCAGCTCCCCTCCGATATTGCAGATGTCTCGTTCATGCGGTTCACGCACATCGAGCAGAAAGAGGTCTTCGCCCGCGTCGAGACGAGCCTTTAGTTCCTGCGGAGATAGTTGGGGGATGACTGGTGTCGACATCTGTTTTCCTCAGTTCGAAAGAGATCAGATAATACGCAAAAAGCGCGTTTGGTTACGTTTTAGCCCCATAGAGCCCTCGTGACCGACAGAAGGCTAGCACGGAGGGTGGTAAAAGTCCCGCGCAGGGAAGCCCCTGAGCCACCATGCCGCGAAGTGTCGTGCTCGACACCAAGACACCTACGTCGTGGGGCGCTTGCAGCCACGCGTAGGCGCCCTCCTTTGGGAGTTGCTGCTCTACAGTGCCCGGTCGACGAATAACGATAAAGCGGGCGATAGCCTGAAGACGGGCGCTATCCCTCCAACACGAAAGATCGCCAAGTAGCTCCTGGCCGAGGATAACGTAGGGAGCGATGCCAGGCTGTCGTGAGAAATGGTCCACAAGATCGATAGTTCCGTACCCAACGGTTCCCGCCGTGTGCAGATCAGAGACGAACACTCGTGCGTCATGTGGGAACGCCTCCTCAATCGCGAGTCGAGTCATCGCTAAACGATCCATCGCGGAAACCGATAGCTTCTTGTCGGGCCGATCTCCACTTGGTACCACAACCACCTTATCGACCTGGCCACTCGCTAAGAGCTGCCCGATCGTCGCGAGATGTCCATTATGAATAGGGTCGAACGCTCCACCGTAGATAGCTAGTCGTGTTGTCTGAGCGTCCACAGCCACTACCTTCGCCTCTTTTTTGGAACTGATAGTTCGCGCAAGTCCTCCGCGTATCCACCCGACAGGATCGGAAACCGACACCAGCTCTTCGGATCGAGACTCTCGTCGTCTAGATGGAATGCCGGCGCGTACCGTTCACGCTTCCACTGCGTAGCGCTCCATAGTTTAAAAAATCGAACAACCCAGGCGGTTAGATCACTCTCCTTAAATCGCGTTCGATACTGCTCGTTAATGAGCGCGAGTACATCCTCTGGCAGCAGTTTGTCGCGAATCGCGAAGCGCTCGATCGAATCGAGGACCTCGTATGGCATGAGGTCCTTCTCATCCGTTTGCTTTTCCTTCTGAGGCCGGAGCTCCGCGGTGGGTGCCTGCACATTAACCTGCTTGAGCGAGGGGTACTTGCGAAGGCCCTCTGGCCCTTCCCTCTCAAGCCACACGAGCCATTTCCGGAGATATGCTTTATCGATCCCCCCAAGAGGACTCAGCCCTCCGCTGCTATCACCATCCATCGTGGTGTATCCAACAGCGGCCTCGCTTCGATTGCTCGTACTCAGCAGCAGCGCCTTTCGTAGATTGGTCAATAACCATACCGACGGAGAACGCACACGAGCTTGAATGTTTTGGCGCGCGATATCGTGTGCCTGCCACGAGAGCTCAATCCCTGTCGCTTTCGAAATAAGATCCTCATAGCTTGCGACAAGTGGGGCGATGTCGACATCAAAGAACTCCGCGCCCAACTCCTTTGCGAGTCCCGCCGCGGCGTCATGGGTCGTCTTGGAGCTGTTGGCCGCGTGTTGGTAGATGCAGCCCAGAATTTTTTTCATAACCTGCGCGCGGTTTTTGGCGCTCTTCATCCACGAGATGTACGAGAGCTTCTTAGCGAATCCCGAGAAACCAAGCTCCTTACAGGCGCGCTCAACCATCAAGGCTACAAGACAGCTCGCCGCGCTTGAGTCGACCCCGCCACTCAGCGAAACGACGAACCCCTCGCTTCGACTCTTCCGGAGATAGTCGAAGAGACCGAGCGTCACGGCCTGCGTAAACTCCTCGTGCTTCGAAAGCGGCGCGCAATCAGATGAGTTAGCGCCCCTTCGAGTGCGGCTGAGCCTTACGCCGGAAACGGCGACGCGACGAACCTCACTCTGAAGCGATGAACTCACATGCGCGTCCCGTCGACGCGCACCACGGGTACGTTCAAGATCAATCACGCCTGCTGTAACGACGACATCTTTAAAGGAGAAGCGGGGTCCCTCCCGCACAACCTCGCCGTCAGAACAGATCAAGGCATCACCATCATAGATAATTCGACCAGCCTCACACCCAAGGAGGTTAGCGTAAAGGTATCCGACGCCAAACAAGCGAGAGCCCTCGACGGCTAGGCGCTTTCGCACCTCGCTCTTGCCGAATGAAAAGTGACTGGCGCTTAGGTTGAGAATTATATCGACTCCGCTTTGAGCGAGTCTCAATCCGGGACGGTCAGCGACCCATGCGTCTTCGCAGATCTCAAACCCGATCGTAATACCATCGATAGAAAATACGAGGTCTCCAACTGGAACCTCGCGTCCCGCAACAGAGAGAGTGGTTGACACACCACGAGGCCACTCCTTGAACCATCGAGGCTCGTAGTGGACACCATCTCCCGCGAGATGTTGCTTGCCGACAAAACCGACGATCTTGCCATTTGCGGCGACCCCAGCAACGTTGTACACGACTCCAGACACCGCGAGCGGTAGCCCAAACGCCACTACGATCCCCTTCGCCTCCCGCGCTACCTTGGTAGCGTACTCTAGCGCGCGCTCAACTACCCCTGTCGAAAAGAAGGCGTCCTCGCAGCCATATCCAGTTACACACAGCTCGGGCAGGCAGAGAAGCTGGGCGCCCTGCGATCGGGCTACTCGTATCGCCTCGCGTATGTTCGCAAGGTTCCCATCCCACGAGAGAGGGGTTTGATTAAGAGCTGCTGAGGCGACAAGGATCCGTTCCATATGATTCGAATGGGTTACTCTACCACGCCATCTCTAGCATCGGCATAAGCAGGTCATAATTTTAATGGTTTAGCGGTATCGGGTCGAATCGTGCCTGTAGGGATCGCGATCGCGCATCGTTACAATCTTTCGTAAGATCAGTTCCTTACAGCCACCTCGGCCGATCTCTGCTCTTAAACACCGTTACTTTTCGCTCAAATCGATTCCACACCCCGCCGTTCTGAAGTAATTTGGTGCGAATGAATTTTCGTATCCCCGATCTTATCGCTCGAATCAAACTCGTGAGCTTTAGTCCCCGACTCTGCTGGGACACCATATCACGCGAACATCCCACAGCGCGCGTCACTGGACTTTCCCTTGTAGGCCCACTCGCGGTCATTGCCGTCATCGGCCCCGTCCTCGGTCATCTGCTCTTCGGCGTAGACGTTGAGTTCTTTGGCCTCTGGCGAGCCCCCTTCTTTTACGCCCTGACCAATCAATCACTCGAAATTTCGATGATGATCGCGTCGCTCTTCATCGATGGTTGGATGTTGCACAAGCTCGCTCCACATTTTCATCGAACGGTCTCGTTTGATCGCGCCCTCTCAACAGTCGCAAACGCCGCCATCCCCGGCTTCGTCGCATGGGCACTCGGAATCATTCCCGGTCTCCTAGCTGTTAGGTTTCTCGCCTTCATGTACTGCTTCTACATCCTCTTTGTCGGCGTCGATAAGATGATTGAGGTGAATCCGAACGCGCCGAAGAACGATACGAAGCTCTCCTTCTTCTCAGCCGCGTTAGGTCTGATGTTGATAATTCATATCGTGATGCACGCGCTGGTTGAGCCGATGACCCCATCGCCATTTTTCGACATCGCTCAGTAGCCGACTCATCCTTCCTGCGCCTCCTCATGCTGACTTCGCTTGGAAGTGCAGTATACCCGTACCCGTTGTGCCACCCACTCCACCGATTTTGGAGATTCTCTATGAAACCTTATCGTAGACTCGCCGCGACGCTCACGATTGTGTGTTGTGTTCTGTTCGCGCCTCCCCCGTTAAGTTGGGCCCAATCGGTACTCGTCCCCGATAGTGGATTCGTTGAGGAGGCGATCCTAACAGGTCTCCCCCCGGCGACGGCGATCGCGTTTGGCCCAGAGGATCGAACATACCTGGCGCTTAAAGAGGGCATTGTCAGAGTCGCCAAAAGTGGAACCCTACTCGCTACACCATTCATCGACATTTCAGCCATGACCAATAGGCGCACGGACCGTGGGTTGGGCGGCATCGCGCTTGATCCGCAATTCCCTACGCGCCCGTATGTGTATCTTTTCTTTACCTACGATCCACCGGAGCTGCTCGCGGATGACACAGCTCCCCGCGTCTCCAGACTGATCCGGGTTCAGGCCGATGCCGCAAAGAACTACAACGTAGCTCTTCCCGGTTCAATCGAGGTTATTCTGGGGAAAAATAGCACCGCCCAAAATACCGCATCACAGATCGCTGTAGGAACGACGATAATTCCTGAGCCCGCCTCATGTATGACTGGGCTCACCATGGATGGAGCTCCGATTGAGGATTGTCTGCCGAGTGACGAACTATCTCACAGCGCAGGTACCATCATATTTGGAGCTGATGGCTATCTCTACGCCTCTCACGGTGATGGATCATCCTACAGCGGCTCGTCCAAGCCGTCACTCCGCAGCCAAATGATTGACTCCCTAGCTGGTAAGATACTGCGTATCGATCCCAATACCGGACAGGGAGTGCCCGGAAATCCTTTCTTCGATCCAGCTAATCCGGGCTCAAACCGCTCCCGAGTGTGGTCGTACGGTATGCGCAATCCTTTTCGGATTACGGTCGATCCAGCTACCGGACAGGTGTATCAGGGCGATGTAGGCACAAGCTCTTGGGAGGAGGTTAATGCCGGAAAGGGAACGAACCACGGATGGCCGTGCTATGAAGGTGGCAACACCACCAATAGCACCATCGGAACCGGTAACACAGTAAGTATGGTTAACACCGCGTTCAAGGAATTTTCCAGAACCTCAGCGTTTTGCGGAGCCCTCTACAACCAAGGCCTCGGCGCGGTCACCGCCCCACTCTTCGCCTACAAACATCCAGTGGACGCGAATGGAAAAGATTTAGGTGCCTCCATAACGGGAGTAGCGTTTTATCCTGGCACAACCTATCCAGCCAAGTTCCGCGGCTCGCTCTTTATCGCGGATTACGCACAACGTTCCATTCGCTACCTCACCTTCGATACAAAAGGATTTCCAACGGTCAATCCGTTCGCGAATGAGACCTCTGCCTCCTCAGGGCCCGTTCAACTTATCATCGGACCTGATACAAATCTGTACGCGGTGTTCCTTGATCTCGTTACCCGCAAAAGTCAGGTCAGACGGTATAGGTACACCGGTTCAAGCAATACGCCCCCAACGGTAGTCCTTAAAGCTAACCCAACCGGCGGCTCGATCCCGCTCGCGGTAAACTTCAGCACAGCGGGAACAAGTGACGCTGACGGTCAATCACTCACCTATTCTTGGGACTTCGGCGATGGCACCGGCGCAGGTGAAACGTCGGCTAATCCCGTGCACGTCTACCAAACGGTGGGTACCTTTGAGGCGAGGGTTGTCGTAAAGGAAACCACCGCTCCATTTGCCGAATCTACGACCGATGTAACGATCCGCACCGGCGTAACACCTCCTCGAGTGCATATTGTTTCTCCAACACCTGATACAACCTACGCCATCGGTGACACTATCTCGTTCTCCGGATACGCCGAGTTCGATGGCGTTCGGGTTCCCGATAGCACCCTCACATGGACCGTTATCCAACAACACAATCTTCACGAGCACCTCGTTGACGAGATCTCCGGCGTGAGCTCTGGAAGCTTCCAAACATCGGAGCACTCAGACAATACGAGATTCATGGTGTGCCTCTATGCGACAGCGGGAATCGGGCTTGATGACCAAAAGTGCGTAACGATTCAACCCCGCACGATCGATACTACATTCCTCAGTGACCCAACTGGAGCGGAGATGACCTATGTTGATGAGGAGCTTCAGTTCCTCACGCCGTACATCGCCAAGCCGATTGAGAACTCCCAACAAACGGTAATTGCTCCCCTGATTCATCAGTCTCGAAGCTTCTCAAAATGGAACGATGGGTCCACGAATCGCGAGAAGGCGTTCACGGTAGGAGCCACACCCAAGGAATTCCAGGCGCTCTATGAAAACCGACCTCCGACCTCCGTCATCACAGCATCGCAACTGGCGGGCCCCGCTCCATTCACGGTCACATTGTCAGCCGCTACCTCACGAGACCCTGAGGACACGGGATTACGATACTCGTGGAGTATCGGAGGCTCGCAATTCGCCAACACAGTGACAACGAGCCAAACGTTCACTCAGCCAGGGCAATATCCGATTACTTTGCGGGTTATTGACTCCCTAGGTTCTTACACCGAGGTCATGAACACGGTTATCGTGTATGACCCGACGGCGATTAATAAGGCGCCCATCGTTAGCGCACCACTTCCACGAATGACCCGACTAGGCAACTCGTTTACAATTAACGGAAGTGTGTCTGATGACGGGCTACCGGTCGGCGTTTTGAATACTCTATGGTCGAGGATTCGGGGTCCGGGTTCCCTCGATTTTAGCAGCGCCACTCGCGTCACTACAGGTGTCACACCAACAACGATCGGAACGTATCTTATTAAACTGGAGAGCAACGACTCCATACTTCGTACGGGGCAAAACACGCTCGTAACCGTAAATCCATCTGTCGTGCCATTTTCAGTTACGAGTTTTTCGCTCGTAAACGCCGAGACCGATCAGGTTATTCCTGGCTACGAAACCATCAAGAATGGAGCTATAATTGGACTTTCAAATCTTGGAACGACCGCGATTAACATACGAGCCAACACGCAAGGAAGTGGGATCGGCAGCGTCGTGTTTCTCCAGGATGCCGTGGCGACCTCAAGCGATGCTTCACTCCCCTACTCCATCGAACCAAGTGCTTCGTCTGACTTTCCCGCATGGGCGTACACCCGCAAGCGGTATCTCGTAACGGCCGTGCCGTTCTCCTTAGCTGGGGGACAAGGAACTCAGGGCGACGCGTTGAGCATTCAATTTACATTGGCCGCGTCACCCGTTACAAATACTGCGCCTACGGCGTTGATAAAGACCAATCCTCTCACGGGAACGCCCCCTCTGGCCGTGACGTTCGACGGCTCAAGCTCGACGGATCCGCAAAACGAGCCGTTGACGTACCTCTGGGAATTTCCTGACGGGACAACATCAACTCGCGGATTCACGAGCAAAACATTCTCCCTAGCGGGCACGTACCCGGTTCGATTGACCGTTCGCGATCCCTCCGGCTTAACGGGGACATCCACAGCGAACATAACGGTCGGGGATCTTCCCCCTGCCACACCGACGCCCACACCAACGTCAACAGCAACAGCAACGCCTAGACCGACGACTACGCCAACACCAACCGCAACATCAACACCAACCATCACGCCGACTGCGACAACCACACGCACACCCACACCGACGGCCACGCGAACGTCCACCCCTACTGCAACACCCACTCCGAGGAGTGTGAATGTCGCCCCTTCCGTCGACCCTGGGCTCCCTCAAACACTCGTTTTCGGTAATCCGATTACGCTAACCGGAACGGTCAGGGATGATGGCCTCCCTAGCAATACCTTGAGCATCCTGTGGTCTGGGGCGCGAGGACCAGGTAGCTTAACATTCTCACAACCAACAAAAGCGATCACAGGGGTGACCCCTTCAGGCCAGGGAACCTATCTTGTTAAACTTGAGGCGAGCGACTCTCTCCTACGAACAACCAGGAACGGCCTATTTACGGTAAATCCGCCGAATACGACCTTTGGCGTCTCAAGCTTTACCCTCATTAACTCGGCTACGGGTCAGCCATTTCCGGGGTATGAGAACATACCCAGCGGCGCCGTGGTCACGCTGAGTAATCTTGGAACAACGCCAAAAATTAACGTACGAGCAAATCTATCTGGCTCGGGCGCGGCGAGCGTACGCTGGCTAAGTGACGCGGCTCCCCTCTCGCTCGACAACACCGCGCCATTCGCTATCGCACCGAGTAGTGGAAGTACATATCCTGAGTGGCTCTACGCGAAACAGACCTACCGGCTCACGGCGGTGCCCTTTTCCGGAGCGAACGCAAGCGGCACCCAGGGAGCAGCTCTCTCAATCCAGTTCACGTTGAGATAGCGAAGAAGCGGGATTACAAGAGCGTTGATGAGTGCTTAGTGCGCCGTGGATGCCGTTGTAATGACCGTCGGGGCGTGCCCCGTCTCATCGATGACGTCGATTACATCGTTCGTCGTCAACGCGTCATCCCAACCACCACCCAGCGCCTTAAAGAGTTGAACGAGAGAGTTCAAAAGGTTGGTTTCACTCGATACCAATTCAACCTGCGCGAGGAGAGCCACTCGCTGCGCGTCGAGAACGGGCAAAAGGTCGATCAAGCCATTCTCATATTGCGTGCGGGCGATAGCGACCGCTTTACCACTCTGATCAACGCTCACTTTGAGGTAATCACGACGTTGTTTTGCGGCGGCGAAACGCGCCAGCGCTCCTTCAGTTTCCTCAAGCGCCAGAAGAATCGATTGCTCATACTGAGCAAGCTGCTCCGCGGTAAAAGCTTCAGCTTGATCAACTTGCGCGAGCACTCGACCGATGTTGAATGCTGGCCATGAGATAGTTGGAATCATGTTCCACGCGTCGTTATCCCCGGAAGTTAGCTCTGGAACGCTCGGGGCCTGGAGCGATATGGAGCCATTGAAGGTTACCTTGGGAAAGAGATCTCCCTGAGCGACGCCGATGTTTGCGGTAGCAGCCGCAAGTTGGCGCTCAATCGCTCGAATATCAGGGCGCCGCTTGAGCAGTAACGCAGGGTCTCCAAGTTTCACAGGCCCCGAGTAGGTTGGAAGAGGGCCCGATGTGGACAACATCGACACGAGCTCCTGCGGCTGCCGACCGGTTAACACGCCGAGTCGATACGTAGCGCCCTTCTCTTGGGCCTCAAATGGCGGGATAGCCGCCATGGTGTTCATGTACTGCGCTCGAGCGCGAACGACATCGAATTCAGTTGATTGTCCACCCTTAAAGAGCGCCTCAGCTACCTTGACTACCTGCTCCTGAGTGCGCGCGTTATCTTGGGCGACCTCTTTCTGATGTTGCGCACCACGAAGCTCAATGTAATTACGCGCAACTTCACTCACCAAGATTCGTATCGCGTCTTGAAGTCCCGCAACCGCGGCGTCTATCTGCGCGTCCTGGGCTTCAACACTCCGACGAACCCGGCCAAAGATGTCGAGCTCCCATACCGCGTCGAAGCCGGTAGAGAAGTAATCGTTATTGATATGCGATTTACCGGTTTGAATCGCTCCACCAGCGAAGGTCGATGTCGGAATGTGCGTGTTGGTATATTGGCCATTCGACGTTATCGTTGGGAAGAGATTGAGGAAGGTCTGGTTGTAAAGCGCTCGCGATTGGTTGACTCGGGCGATGGCGCTCTGGAGATCGTTATTACCACGAACGGCGTCATTCACTAATTGCGTGAGGATAGGATCATTAAAGTTACTCCACCATTTCTCAAGGGATATCTCTTCCGCCGTTGGCTGTCCTTGGTCTCCCAGAAACTGCTGTGGAAGGGTGGTGTCAGGGGTGACGTAGTCTGGCCCTACCGCGCATCCCGCGCCCATCAAAGCCATCACCACCGCTGAAAACTTCCTGTTCATTCTCTATCCTTACTCACGAGCATGCTTAGATTCCCACACTCGTTCAGAGCTGGGAAGGGATCAATGTCAGGCAAAAACTCACATCTGAGGTGTATCGGCGTGCTCTCAGGTGGATTATCGCGCGGCGCGAGTCAGGTACCCGTGCGCATCTTCCTGTTCATATCCCGATGAGACTACATGCCCCGCCCCCGACCGTTTGGTTCGACCTCCAATGAGGCTATAGAACACTGGCACGGCGAACAGGGTAAACACGGTTCCCAAGATCATTCCGCTCACGAGCATGATTCCGATACTGTTACGAGCTCCCGCGCCTGGTCCAGAGGCGATAACGAGCGGAAAGTGACCAACAACGGTAGCCACGGTGGTCATGAGAATCGGACGAAGTCGGGTGGTCGCCGCCTTTATAACGGCCTCTAAGCGCTCAATCCCCTCCTCCTGAAGCCGATTCGCGAACTCCACTATCAGGATTCCGTTCTTAGCGACCAGGCCAACAAGGGTCACAAGCCCTACCTGTGAGTAAATGTTAAGGGAGGTAAAGTCGAGAAATACGAACAGAAGCGCTCCGGCGAGAGCGAGCGGCACAGAACCCGCCAAGATGATGAGCGGATCGATAAAACTCTCAAACTGTGCGGCGAGAACGAGGAAGATAACGATCAGCGCCAACACAAGGGTGCTCGTCATCGAATTCCCCTCCTTGCGAAGTTGCCGCGATTCACCCGCGTAGTCAGTGACGTACCCAACGGGGAGAATCTCTTGAGCCTTATCCTCTAAGACCTTCAAGCCGTCGTTAATCGCAACGCCTGGGACGATCGCGCCGCGAATCTTCGCAGAATTGAGCTGCTGGAATCGATTAAGCTGTCGCGGCTCAGTGGTGTTCTTGAGCGACGCGATGGTCGCCAGTGGGATGAGCTTACCTTGAGGGCCACGGATGTGAAGCTCAAGAAGTTGCTCCGGTGTCAGTCGATCCCCCCGTTGGACTTGAGGTATGACTTTGTAACTTCGCCCCTGGATAGAGAAACGATTGACGTAGTTTCCGCCGAGGAAGAGGGAAAGGTCTTGCCCGATACTGGCGAGCGAGAGCCCCATCGTGTTGGCTTTGTCTCGATCGATATCGATCTCAGCTTGGGGGATATCGAATTCCAGGTCGGTGTCAGCGAACATGAACTTGCCGCTCTGAAACGCGGCACCTACGAGCTGATTCGCATACGTCACGATCTCACTTGGCTCAGCTGTTGAGGAGATGACGAACTCCACCGGGAAGTCACTACCACCGGGCAACGCTGGTTTTGTGGTGACGATAACTCGAGCGCCAGGGATCTGGGCGACCTTTCCCCACAACTCCGGTTCCATTTCAAAGATCGAACGAGAGCGCTCCGCCCACGGCTTCGTGACGAGACCTGAGAAACCACCTCCAGGACTTGTGAGCTGAAACGCTCCCTTGTACTCAGGAAATGACGAGTATGCCTTGAACGTATCTGTCGTTGGTGCCTCGAGCTGCTCAAGGGTCGAATTGGGAGGCCCCTGCACAATGCCGAAAAGGACACCTTGGTCCTCTTTGGGCGCGAGCTCTTTCATCGCGACAACATAGAAGGGAACTATCAGCAACGAGATCCAAACGGCCGCCATGACCACCGATGGGCGGTACCGAAGGACCACACGCAAGCACTCCTCGTACTTCGCCCGCAGCCACTCCAAACGAGCGTCAATTCTCATTTTGAAGGCGTTCTCTCGATGCGCTTTCCTCACCAGTCGAGAGGACATCATAGGAGAGAGGGTTAAAGCCACAATTCCTGAGAAAATAACGGCGCCCGCGAGTGTAAACGCGAACTCCTTAAAGAGAGCTCCCGTGAGCCCACCCTGAATACCGATCGGGGCGTACACCGCGGCGAGCGTGATGGTCATCGCGATAGTCGGTCCAACTAGCTCTCGCGCCGCTTTGAGCGCCGCGGGGATTGGGTCCATTCCCTCGTTCACGTGACGCTCGACGTTCTCAAGCATCACGATCGCGTCATCCACTACCAGACCAACGGCGAGTACGATAGCGAGAAGGGTCAGCAAATTGATCGTAAAACCAAGAGCCAACATCACTATCGCGGCGCCCACAAGGGATAACGGAATAGCGACGACCGGAACGAGTACCGCCCGCATGGAGCCGATAAAAAGGAAGATGACGAGCACGACGATAGCGATCGTCTCCGTTAGGGTTTTGAGCACCTCTTGAATAGAGTCACGAATGTACTTTGTAGCGTCATAGGGAACGGTCAGGCTCGCTCCAGACGGGAGATTGGACTCGATCTGGGGAAGAACCTCGCGAACTCGGTCAATAACATCAAGGGAATTCGCGTTCGGGAGTACCCACACACCCATGAATATCGCCGCCTGTCCGTTAAATCGAACGTCCTCATCGTAGCTCTCCGCGCCCAGGGTAACATCGGCGATCTCTTCAAGACGAACGATACGGTCACCCTGTTGGCGCACGACAAGCTTGCTAAACTCCTCCGGGGTTTTAAGGTCGGTGTTGGCGATGAGATTGACCGAGACCAGCGAACCCTTCGTCGCGCCAACCGCGGATAAGAAGTTATTACTCGCGAGAGCTTGGCGAACTTCGGTCGCGCTTATTCCGAGGGCGGCCATCTTGTCCGGATCGAGCCAGATACGCATCGCGAAGACACGCCCTCCAAGGATGTCAGCGCGCTGCACGCCAGAGACAGCGGTTATCTGAGGTTGCACAACCCGCGTGAGATAATCCGTAATCTGATTCGGCGTCATGTCCTTTGCGGAGAATCCGATATACATCGAGGCGAATCGATTATCGCTTGTCTCGACATTGATTACTGGAACTTCAGCCTCTGGAGGGAGATCGTTTCTAACTTGCGCGACCTTCGATTGGATCTGTGTGAGCGCCGCGTTTACATCGTAGTTAAGACGGAGATGCGCTGTAATCTCACTCAGTCCCTGCTTACTCGACGACTCGATGTAGTCGATACCATCAGCGCTCCCGATAACTCGTTCAAGCGGCGTGGATATGTATCCACGAACGAGATCGGCGGGGGCGCCTACATACGCCGTCTTGACGGTTACGACGGACATATCGCTCTTCGGATACTGTCTCACATTGAGCTTCTCAATGGCGGCATACCCACCAATCAGAATCATCAAGTTCAGGCAGATAGCGAGAACGGGGCGTTTAATAAAGGTATCTGTAAACCTCATGGAGCGAAGTCCTCGTTATCTATTCTCGACCGTCGGTTCTAGGGAGAGTGTTGGCGTCCCCTCTTGTTTAATCTGAATCTTCGCGCCAGGGCGTAGCTTGAAAGAGCCGGTCGCTACGATCTCATCTCCCTCCGTAAGACCCTTCGTTACAGAAACGAAGTCACCTCGCGAACGACCGAGCTGTACGATCTGTTGTCGAGCCGTTGTACTCTCTTTCCCCTCGGCGTCTCGTGTTCGCTCAACAACGTAGACAGAGTTGCCATATGGCGCGTACGCGACACTCAATGACGGAATAACGAGAAGCGATATGGAGTTTCCAATTTCCAAGTGGACGGAACCAAACATTCCCGGAAGGATCTCCTCTTGAGGGTTCTGTACGGTCGCCTGTATCGAGATCGTACGAAGTACTTCGTCGATGTTGGGATTGATAGCGGTAACCTTGCCCGCGAAGACGCGGCTCGGGAAGGCGTCGACCCGAACGGAAACATCCGTATTTACCGCGAGCTGCGGAGCTAACTGCTGAGGAACAGAAAAATTAAAGTATATCGGATTGAGCGCGTAGAGTGGAACAAGTGGAGTGCCCGCGTTCACGAAACTTCCAACGTTCACGGTGCGAATACCAGCGCGCCCATCG
>JAIXPR010000259.1 GCA_027486155.1 Pseudomonadota bacterium
CATGGCAAGCCTTGAGCCGGTGCATCAATGGCTTTTGTACAAGGTATACTGGGACGGGACATCCCTGCGTAATGTCGCTACCGAGTGGGAAACCGATGGGCTCAACGTCATGCGAGAGCACAAGGTGCTTATGGCATTCCTACAAAAGAGTTTGGCCCAGGGGAAACCAGCGCCGACTCCGAAGGTAAGGCCTGGGTTAAAACCGCTCGTCTCAAAGTTCAAGACCCAGAAAGGCAAGGGACCTTTTACAGATGTTCTCGCCAACACCGCGTGATACAACGAACTCACCCCAATGACGGAGAATCGAGATGACCAAGGGAAAAGACGATAAAGATAAAAAAATTGGCAAGGTCGGCGCGTCGGACAAGACGAAAGGGGTAAGATCTACCGAAGCCGTCTCAGATGTCGACAAGGTCAAAGCAACCTCAGCCGTCGGCCGCGTCTCGGCCGTGAGCGGCGTCGGCGCCGCGGGAGCTTTAGGCAGGATAACCCTCGACCAACGCGACCGGCTTATGAGCATCGTCTCCGAAGAAGCCGCGAAGCTCGCCGCCCAGGGAGTTATTCCTAAAAACCAGCGAGAGATAGTTGAGCAAGCGGTCAAGATGGTGATAGATGCCTCACTTGAAGAGACCTCCGAGAATAAGAAACGGTAGCACGGCTCGATATCCATACACACTCACTGCACTGCCCACTGTAGGGCCATGAGCTCAATCTTTCCCGCCAAAATGACGCTTTTGCCCCCGACGGGGATGGGGTACCTTTCTCATCATGACAGTTGGCGTTGCACACGAATTTCAGCCCCTTAAAGATCCTCATCAAAAGGCTCTTCACATTAATCTTGACGCATCACGCTACGGCGCGTTCGCGGAGATCGGAGCTGGGCAAGAGATCGTGAGCCTCTTCTTCCACGTTGGAGGGGCCTCTGGCACCGTGGCGAAATCGATGTCAGCGTATGACATGACGGTGAGTGACAGTATCTATGGACGCACCGGACGCTACGTCTCCAAGGAACGACTTATCGCCATGCTCGACCATGAGTACAAACTCCTGATTGAGCGACTCGACGCTTCGAGAGGAGCGAGCACCGGTTTTTTCGCTGTCGCGGATACCGTCGCGGCGCGCAACTACGCGGGCACCAATGAGTGTCACGGGTGGATGGGCATACGGTTTCAGTCAACACCGAAATCAGAACCTAACCAGATCCTCCTCCACGTCCACATGATGGATTCGGATAACGTTCGGCAGCAGGAGGCGTTAGGACTAATCGGAGTGAACCTTGCCTACGGGGCATTCTACCTCTCTCACGACATGAACCTCTTCCTCGAGCACCTGCTCGATGGAATATCGAATAAGCGTCTTGAGGTTGATTACGTAGAGCTCAGCGGTCCAGCCTTTGCGGCTGTCGATCACAAACTCTTAACCGTATCTCTTCTCCGTAAAGGGCTCGCGAGCGCGATCCTCTTTGACGTGGACCAGAGGCCTATCCCTTCAACTGAATTCTTCCACAAAAGACCTATCCTCTTGGAGCGGGGATCCTTCCGAGCCCTTCACCACATGTTCCCTGACCTCGTCGGCTCCTGTAAAAATCAACTGAGAGCCGCCGCTGGAGAGCGGGACCAAGAAGCGGTGTACGTTCTTGAACTCACCCTCAACAACATCCTCCGCGCGCAACAATCGACCGACGATGAGGTACTGACGGTCGTTGAGCAACTGTGCAAGTTCGGACACAACATCCTGGTCAGCAACTACTCGGAGTTCTTCCGTCTTACCGAGTATCTTCGTCGCTTCTCCAAATCGCCGATCGGATTCATCGTAAGCGCCAACCTGCTCCCACTTCTCCTTGAGGATGAGCGCTACAAACTCCTCGAGGGTGGTGTGCTCGAAGCTTCAGCGCGTCTCTTCCAGCAAAATGTCCGGCTCCTCACCTATCCAGTGGAGTCCAGTCTCTTCACCTTCTACCTCGAACTGATCAAGTTTAAGGTCGACCAGATCTCCTATCCTCATCAAGGTATGGTGACCGCGGCTAACCTAAGCCTCAACAACGTGAACCAACACCTTCTCAAATACCTCGTTGAGTCGGGTATCGTTATCGATGTTCCGGTGAGAGAGGTTGTCGCGCCGGTGCTGGCGTAGGGTGTGAGGCGGCAACCGGGAGGGCGGTCAATTTCCCCGTCGCTACGCTATGGGGGACAAGCCTGACCGCCATGTGGTTGCGTGCGCCGAAGGTCGTTTGCGTTACGCGACATTCCGGCGACCGAGGACGGTCATTTCCCCCGTCGCTACGCTATGGGGGACAAGCCTGACCGCCATGTGATTGCGCAAGGCAAACGTCAGTCTCTATTCGCGATATTCCGGCGCGCAGGAATGCGCGCCCTCCCGGGTGGCGACGGATGGGAGGGCGGTCGTCCTCGACCGCCGAGTAGTTGCGTCAGGCAAAGGTCGTTAGCGATGCGCGCCCTCCCGTTTACCATCACTTCCCCCGCGCCTGATACCGCGCGAGCTGCATCTTGTAGAATCGGATAACGTTCTGATTGGCGACCTTCCCCTGCTCAATCGCCTCGCCGACCTCTCCTAAGTAGGTACCCGCCGTGCTCACATCTCCCACGGTCATCGACACAGCCACTAAATAGAGCATCGCCTCAGCGCTCTCCGGTTCCACTCGAAGCGCGTTATTTACCGCGATAAGGGCACCGTCATAGTTTCCGGAACTGGACCGAAGAAACGCCGTGCCCAACCACGCCGGCGCGAACTTGGGAGCGACCTCATTCAAGCCACTCATGATAGACTCGGCGCGCTTGTGATGCCCGGTCTCAAGCCACAGCTTTCCAAGCTTATAGATGTCCAGGACCTCGTCATCCGAATACTTTCGGCGAGGTGGGTCGTTCGGCTTGCGTTGAGTAGCGTCCATCTTACTCCGCCTCCTCAGGCTTCTCCGCTAGCCACTCAAGTATCTGCCGCAACATCGCGGCCTCGATCGCGTACTTTCGCTCACTCTCACGATCCGCGGCGTCGTGACGTAACGCCTCCACGGTTTCCTGCCGTGCGTACAACGAAGAGACGAGGGTCTCAAGGCGATAGAGATTGCCTGCCTCAGGAAGAAGCGCCAACAAAGGCGAGAGCGAGAATGATTCGGGCGAACCACCTATCGTTCCTGACATAGTTCCCCTCCTCCAAGACCCTCAACCCTCATATCCTACTGCACCTCAATGGCGAAACGTCCCTCATAGACACACAAACGAGCGTCTGCAACCTTCTCCTGATTGATAACGAGGCGGACCACTCCCGACACAGGGATTGAAGAGATCAAGATCGCCCCGGCCTGACTGAGCTCGGCTAATTGAGCGCTCTCCATCTCAAGCGAATCAAACTCCACGGATAGTTGCGTCGCGCCCTCAGCGATCTGTGGAACGGTTAACGCCCCCGGCGTCATCTCACATCCAAGCTTTCCTCCGACATCGAGCAACCGAGCCGGCATCCACGGCTTATTTCCAACTTTGAGCGTAATCGACTCCGATGCCTTCACCTCAAGATCAATGACGGTCCCTTTCGTAAGGTACTCAGCCAACATCTGGGGTGGGACGCCAAGTTGCGCCACCTCCAGGCGAATCGTCGAACGTCCTCCGGAGACCTTGGACAAAACCTGAACCTGTCGGCGCCACAGGCCATCCAGAGTATCGACCATCCGCTGCCCAAGACCGATCCACACCGTGATGGGCGTGGTATTCACGGTGAGCGCGACCCGGACAGATCCAACGACGGGAACCGACGACACGTCCGCCCCTCGGTCGAAGGTCACCGTTGTAGCCTCCGGTCCGCTCCACGAGAGACCGAGACTCCCCAAGAACCGCCGAATGAAATACTCAAGAACTATTGCCGCCGCTTTTGGCCCCGCGCCTGGCACCAATTCATCGCTCAAGGCATCCGCCGCTTCACCCTCCATCGCGAGGATCATCTGCTCCCCCGCGACGGTACCAACAAACGCGACATCGGTCGCTGGAGGCCTGGCGAGG
The DNA here is from genome assembly GCA_027486155.1 of Pseudomonadota bacterium. GTDB lineage: Bacteria > Bdellovibrionota_C > UBA2361 > UBA2361 > OMII01 > OMII01. The sequence continues at coordinate 4,011 of JAIXPR010000259.1, forward strand.
ACGGGCTTGATCTCAGAGATCTTCGCCTCAACACCAAGGGCGTGAAGAACGGGGGTCCAATGGGTAGAGAGCGCGGGGAACCACTTCTCCGGCCGACAGCGCAAAAAGCCGCGAGAGAGTAGCGCGTCCCCGGCTTGCACTCGCCGAAGCACACGGTGCGGCTCCCACAGCTGCACGTCGTTGCCATCTCCAGAGGTTGTCATATCACGCTCGCCCACTTAATCCTCTCCCGTTGTATCCCCTGCCCCCGCCACGCTCATACCGTCCTTCTCCCTCTCCTCAACTTCCTCAAGCTCGCGGTCCACGTCGCCGAGTCGCTCTTCTGCTCGTTTAAGATCGGCCGCGGCCTCCCTGCGCTGTCGCTCGAGCTTCTCACGTTCTCGGGTGAGTCGCGCCTTATGAGACGCGCCGGCGAGAACTCGAAGCGTGTTTCCTGAGCGTAAGCCCTGAGCAAGGTCCGCGCGATCGAGAAGATACCGATTCGAGGCGAGAGCCGTGTCGAGCTCCTGAACGCGAGCGGTTCGCGTTTTAAGCTCCTGGAACACCCTCTCTCTGTATATCTCCAACTCCGCTCTCGTCGTCGCCACATTACTCACCCTCCTCAAGAGCAAGTCGCAACACCGTCCCAACGAACGCCACACGAGCGTCAACCTCGAGGCTACACAATTCATCCGCCGCCCTCTTGAGTTGCTCAGCGCGTTCGGCATCGCACTCGAGGTAAAGCTTCGAATCGCTACCGTCCACCAACACCGCGACAGCGACTAACGCCCGGTCTCGGGGACTCAGAGATCTCCACGTCGCTAAACTCATATCTCCTCATCCTCCTCACGAGTTTGAGTCGCGCGGGAACGCGATGACAGAGAAGGTGGCATACTATCGCCCCCTCTTGTAGCGACGTATTGTCCGTAGATGTACCCCCCCACGCCGCTCAAGAAAGCCACGAAGCTCATTAATCCGATAAGAAGGTAGGCGAGGCTGTTGTACTCGCTCACCGGCACCTTCCAAAATCGCAGGAAGGGCATCAGGGGCCCCTCACTCTTTTCGCCGACGCCAAATGCCTGTTCATTGACGGAAAAGGAAACAGCTCCAGGTTTCACACCGGGCACCGCGCGGATAACCGCGTCGCGGAGCTTCTCCTGGTCAAAGGTCGATCCCTTTTTAACCTGCGCCACGATCGAAACGGATGGCTCCACCCCAATCGGAATGGCGTGAGACCGTACGATGACGCTCACGGTCGAGACCGCCCCATGACCAAGGAGCAACTCCTCGACCTCCGCTGCGATCGCTCGATCCATGCGTAGGTCCTCCACATCTTGCGATGGGGGGAGGATACCGCTCGGTGCCATCAGATCCTCAAAGGACGCGCCACGCTCAGCGGGAAGACCGAGCTTCGTTAACAACGCCACCGCGCTCCCGAAATCACCGGACGCCACCAACACCGAGTATCGTCCCTTAGCGCCCCGGCCCTTCTCCACGTGAGCTTGAATCCCATGCTCACCGAGAACGGCGACGACTTTATGAGCCTCTCGCTGACCGATATCGTCGGCCACGGGCGATGAACCGCACCCCGTGGCGAACGCAATACACAAACTTAGGGTCAGAGCGTAGAGCGCTTTCATAAAAGTTATCGTCCCGCCGGCACTATCGTTACCAGGAACTCAACATCCCCAAATCGAACCCAATCACCATGTTTAACCTCGACCGCTCCATCCTCGCGCTTATACTGTCCCCGTTCACCTGCGCGAACGAAGAGACCTCGTTCACTCATCAGATCTTGAATGAGGAGTCCCTTGTCAGCGCTAACTGACATTAAGGCGTGCGGAGTAGATATACTTGGATCCTCGATCACCAGATCAGTTGGTCGAATACTCGAACCGGTAACGAAAAATTTCCCCTCACGCAACTCGATAGCTCGACCATCCGGGCTTTCAAAGCTTACCAACCACCCGAAGAGTCTACCTGGCCGCATCTTGCCCGTCTTAGGCCCTGATGCCTGCCCCTCTCGCGGCTCCTGCGGCCGTTCGTTCGATCGATCCTGCGCGCGCTCCTGAGGTTTTCCATTACCTTGATGATTCGCTTTCCGCGGCTCCTCTCGACGAGGTTCATGCCGCTGTGCCTCTCTGCGTTCATGCTGAACGTTATCACGCCGCTCCTGTCCGCCCTGTCGTGGTTGGTTGTTCCTCTGGTCTCGATGATGCCTCTGGTCCTGCGCCTCACGACCCTGCTTCGACTGAGGTTGTTGGACCTGAGGTTGTTGGACCTGCGG
>JAIXPR010000200.1 GCA_027486155.1 Pseudomonadota bacterium
GTCGATCACCGCGAAGATATTCGAGGTAAAGACAACGAGCGGCTCCTTGGTAAGGCCGAAGATCGCCGGCACCGAATCGAAGGCGAACATGATATCGGTAAACTCAACGAAGATAAGCGCGAGAAAGAGAGGGGTCGCCACGAGCTTCCCATCGATCCTGGTGAAGAATTTCTGTCCATCGAGCTTTGGGGAGAGGGGAATGAATCGACGGAGAAGCTTCAACAGACGATTGTTCTCCGGATGAATCTCAGGCTCTTTACCCTTGAGGACGGAGATTCCCTGGTAGATAAGAAAGATGCCGAAGGCGACAACGACCCAATCGATACTCATCACAAGGGACCCCATCGCGATGAAGATCGCGCGAAGAACAAGCGCGCCAAAGAGCCCGTAAAAGAGCACTCGGAATTGGTTCTCCTTCGGGATGGAGAAGAACTGAAAGATAACGATGAAGACGAAAAGGTTATCAACAGCGAGGGACTTCTCAAGGAGATACCCTGAGAGGAACTCAAGCGCTGTCTGTCGCGCTAACGAATCCGCGGTGCCACCGAGAGCGGTAGCAACCTCAGGGTTGTGCGAAAGATGCCAGTAGGTCAGAAAGTAGAGGATAATGTTGAATACCAGCGCCAAACCGAACCAGTTTAACGCTGAGATCGAAGCCTTACGGATCGAGATCTCCTCAGGTTGCCGATGGAACCCTCGCAAGGAAGCCAGGAGAATGACGGCAACAACGAGGCTGAAGAGAAGGTAGATCGGCCAAAATTCCGCGAAGGTGAAGATGTGTGTCATGAAGCGCTACTAACCTCGTTTACTACGTGATCCACTATAAGTTGTCCGATCGAAACCATGGTGAGGGGTGAATTACCTTCAGCCTTGTTATTAGCCGTTACGAATGCCCGCTTACCCGTGGACAACGCGCGACGGGCGAGTCGTACGACATCGCCCCGCATCTGAGCGTTCGGGGCCTGAACCCGGTCGTAGGGCTCAAATAACTCCTCGGCGTTTTGGTAACTGGTCCCTAGTGGTGTGAGCAGTCTCGCAATGTAAAAATCAGCCGTCAATCCGCCCGCTTCAGCGGCAGCTCGCATCTGTTGGTGGAGTGGCACCATGGCGTTCCAATGGTTAAAACAGTGACCTATTCCCGATTCGTTCAGCGCCCGGAAGTACCCAGCCTCAAGGAGCTCAGGGTTCCTCACCTCCACCGCGTACTGAAAATCACGAGGAAGAGCTCTGAGGAACTCGGCTAACCGCTCCACAAATTCTCCGTACCTCATCGTTCGCTCAGAGAACTGGGCGAACTGGAAGACGAAGGGGCCCGTGCGAGCCAGAACAGCGGGATCTCGGTATGCCGATAGGACCGACTCCTTGAACAGCTCACTATTTAAGAAGTCCGGGTTCTCACGACCAGCATAGGCCCCATATCGGGGATGTTTCGGATAGGTTGCTATGGTCAGGCGCTCCCACACCTTAGAGACCCAACGGAAGTTCTCCGGCACAAGGGAGGCGTAGTGGAGTAAAGTCTCCTGCTTCGGAGGATTATAGAAGAGGCTATCGATGCACACCGTGCGAAACCACGGGACCGTCGCATACTCTCCCAGGCTCGTGGCGGTGAACTCTTTTTGGCTTTTGTACGATCGCTTGTAGAGGAGCCCCTTCCATCCGGGGAATGACCACGTGCTGGTGCCGAGGTAGATGCTCTCAGGAAGCCGATTGGCCTCTGAGCTCCAGATGTCGTCGGCGGTGGCGGTTACGGCGAGGTCCCTCATGCAGCGAACTCTCTCACAAGCGGGAGGCTGAGATCCATGAAAACCACCACTGATCGCAACGTACACTGCACCTTCAAGGGACCAGAACCTCTAGGGAAGCGAGGCAAAACTCCACATGAACGTGCTCGTAGACGTGAACGTGAACGTACCGGGAATAACAAATCAATGTTTTCGGGTACGTTCACGTTTACGAGCACGAGCACGTTCACGTTTCAGGGTCCACAATTAGACTCCTTATAGGTTTTGCCCCGATTCCCCAGGGTTTGCGAACTTTTCCTAGTCGACGGATTAGCTCTGTAGTATAGTGTTGTATGGCTCACGTAACCATCGAGCACCCCTTAGACTGGGGGTATCACTACCAGCTTATCTTCGTCTACACCCCTGGGACACGGCATTTCGCGGGGAGGATCATCGGGCCCGTCAATACCACAGGACGGGTCGAGCATCACCTTGTCACACTCATCCACCTCAAGGTCGCTGGTGAGTCCCTCACGTTTACTCGACGTCCCGACTCCTCTCCATCTCTGTCGGTCACATTGCCCCCAAGCGCAAGCGCGGTGTTCGATATCGATATTAGACTTGGCGGTACGAAAACCGATGAAGGGGAGCTCTTTGGTCGGTATCGGGTGACCGCGCGTGGCGTTGAATACGCCGAGGTGTTTCAAAAGCTCACTGTGTTCGAGACTCGAATGCTCGCGAACGAGAAGCTCTATCGATGGCTCCCCTACCCTCGCACCGCCTTAAAGCCCCCTGCCCTTCGCACCGATCTCCATACCCACAGCTCGGGACAGGTATCCGCCGAGGGATTGATGCAGATAGCGGTCGAGAGCCACGTCCCCTACCCTACCCGTCTTCTCGACGCGCTCGGGATCCCTTACGCACTTGAGGATGTGCAGGTCACGAAACGATTCTTTTATCCGCCAACGGATGGCCCAGAGATCGGACGAATTCCCGCTGAGGAGGACGCCGTACCGATCGATACACTCTCCTCACAGAGCCGAAAGATCCTCTCCGCCGCGATGTCCGTGCCAGCGGATAGACAGGTTACCTTTGGTGATCTTGAGGTGTCGGTCTATCGATTTCGAACACCGATCACGAAGTCGCCCAAGATAGCGCTCAAGCTCTTACAAAAATACGCTGAGGAATACGCGCAGCAAGGCGTACGGTACGCGGAGATCACCGCCACCACGAGCGGGCTTCTTCTTCCTGAGTACATGGCGATGGTTCACGAGCACATGCCAAAGCTTGAGGAGGAGACGGGAGTCAAGCTGAGGTTTCTCGCCGGACTGCCCCGAAATCTTCCTGAAGCGATCCTCGCTCGAGAGGTTGAGAAGCTCAAAATAATGGGCGCGAGCCCATATATTGTGGGGGTCGACTTCGTCGGTTTCGAGGACAACAAGATCGGGAACCTAGAACCTCACATTAGAAGTATCGCCGACTGGGCGCGCGAACACGATCCCGAATTTACGCTACGAATCCACGCTGGAGAAAATCGAAAGAACTTCGGTAACGTCAGAGAGTCCCTTCGCCTCGCGCAAAAATACAAGATGCGAGTGCGCATCGGTCACGCGGCCCACGGACTCGACAAAGACGCCCTCGATATCGCTGACGCGCTCGCCAAAGAGGACCTGGTCATTATTGAGTTCAATCCCGACTCGAACCTCGCGTTAAACAACATAGACACCGCCGAAGAGCTTGAGATGGTGAAGTGTCTCGACCGAGAAATCCCCTTCGTGCTGTGCTCCGACGGTGGAGGTCTCTTTCAGACAGACATCTGGCAACTTGATGACACCGCCTCCTTCGCCGGGCTCAAAGAACATCACATCGATACGATCGTCAAACACGAGCAACACCACATGCGCCGCGAGGCGGCTCGATTCGCTCGCAAGCTCCTTCGATTACCGAAGGATTATAACGAACGAGTGGAGAAGGAATTCGCAGCCCTTCCACCACTCCATATAACGCCACGACGTGAGGATGATGCCACCGCGCAAGCCTTCGAAAGACACCTCACAAGCCACGGTATTCAGTTCTCACCGGAGAGCATCAAGGAGGCGACCGATGGCAAACGTCCAATTCTGATCCTTGGTGCATCGGGAACTCGCTGGTGGGATCGGATCTCCAAGCTCCAACAAGCTGTTATTACCGATCTCTTGCAAGGGTTGGTCAGGTCCATCGATCCCAAGAGCTGCTATCTCCTTATCGGACGTCCCAAGAACGCCGGCATCACTACCGTACTCTCCTCCGCGGTGATCGCTCGCAATGCGTCGAAACTTCCGGCCGAACATCTCGCCCTCGTGAGCGCCACGGTGCAAGCGGATCAAACCACACAGTCGTTTACTCCTGGGTTAACGCACGTCCTGCCACTTCGCGGGGGACTCTTCACCGTTCCACACCAACTCGTCGATTATGTAGCTCACCATCAGGGGCTCGTCGTGTTCATCGGTGGCGGTACCTTTGTGCGGGACGCAGTCCTCGTCGCGCGTGAGCACGGAGTTGGGTTCGCTCTCATGCGAGGACCCGAGGGAGCGTCGACAGACAAGTGCGTGATGTTTGACCCCTCGCGTCAGTTCAGCGATCTTGATGGATTGCTCAATATCGTTGAGCGGCACATACCCACGGCGCTTCGTCAGCGCAGGTAAGCTCAACGGCGGAAAGAGATTGAAACGTCTCTGAGCGTCACGGTCATATCGTTATGAGTTATCGAGGGAACCTCTGGATAAGAGTCCCCACACGAGACGGTTTGCGCTATACCGCACGCGTATTAGGTATCATCGTCGTGAGCCTCAGCGATGTGTTGAGGTCATTATTAGGAGGGTTCATTCATCTACAGGCCCCCTCTGGCTAAAAGCGCGCGGCCATCCGCAGTCCCCCAGACTTTCGGCGAAGTAGGCTAACACCGACAGCTATCTGTTCCCTCCAACCCCCTGAATTACGGGGCATCTGAGCAAGTGGCTCATTTCTAGTCAAGCCGTAGGCCTCTTCTGACGAACATAGAGGGGACCCAGTAAAGGTCGAAAAGTTCCATGAGGGAGGGTCTGTGACACGATTTCGGGAAGAACCCCAAGTCCTCATCATCGATGATGTGCTAGCCACGCGTCTCTTGATCCGAGATATGCTCGCGGAGATGGGAATCTCTCGTGTTGTGGACGCCGCGGACGGGATAGAAGCCCTTGATGTCTTACATCGAGTCGGATCTCAATTAATCATCTGCGATCTTTTTATGGACGATATGCACGGCGGGTCACTCCTCTCGGTCGTGAATAAGGAGATCCGGCTAAAAAATATCCCCTTTATTATGATGAGCGCGACCGCTGATGCCTATATGATCAAAGCGGCGCTTGAGATGGGCGCGTGGGACTTCTTGGTTAAGCCCCTCGCCTTCCTGGACTTCCGCGATCGAGTTTTTAAGGTCCTGCGGACAAGGACCGCCGCCAAGACGGTCCTCTCCTCTTAGTGCGCTGACATCGCGCGGCAGCTTTCGGCACATCGTTTACACACCTCGGCGCACCGGCGCATGAAGTCCTCAGAACCCGTGCGAGCGCAATCATCTGAACATTCCTGACAGATCTCAGCACACGCCCCGCATGTGTAGACATGTTGCTTTGAACCACTCACAAGAAACTCAGCGCTGGTGCTACAGATCCGAGCGCAGTTGATTAACATCATGATATGGTCTGGCGCCGCGTGTTTGCCGCCGGCCTGAAGGCATTGAGGTATCGTCTCAAAACACACCCCGGCGCACTCAAGGCAGTTCCTCATACAGTCATCCATTTCGCTGGTACGACGTTTACCAACGGCACCTCCGATAGACGCTTTTGTTGAACCCGTTTGCATAGTCCCTCCAAAATCTTTAGGCGCTTTAGTAGTGACGATGAGGGCCCGAGATCGAAATGAGCGTAATCAGGTCGGGGGCCAGATGAGTGCCCTGCTCAGAGCAGGCGCCCTGTTTTCTACTCCTACATGAGGGGACCGATGGAGGGGCGGGACCAAAAAGCGAGGTGCTCGTAAGCGTTAACGCAACGGTACCCGGAACAACAAACCTTACATTTTCGGGGACGTTCACGTCAGGAGTTTCGAACTGAGACCACTAGTAGGTTTTGCCCCTCTTCCCTATCCGGCTGCTCCAGCCAGCTCAGTCCGTTCTCTCGATCCAACTGTGGACAAGAGTCCTCGGTTATTGAAAACTGCGGGGGTCTAGAGGCCGCCTCCTATCAAGGGAGAGACGGGAGCTTGATTCTTGTGTCCGTCGCTGTAGCTGTTAGCACGTCATCAGCACTATCCTCACGCATACGGAGCCGCACGACCGTCGTGCTGGCTATCCTACTTTTCGTACTGGCGGCACTACCCCGAACAATCGCGGTAACAACCGCTCCTATGCAGGCCGATGAAAAGCACTGGGTGTTGCGGGCGGACCTTCTGTCAAAGAGGCTAGTAAAGCGCTCGCCTCATTACTCAACCCACCTCGCTCATCCAGGTGTTTTTCCAGCCGCGATACTGATGTCAGGGCAGGTGGCGGTAAAAATATATGCCAAAGCCACTCACGCCCTCTCCCTCCCCCCACTATCTCGTCCCGCTCTGATAGGCGCCCGTCTTGGAAACGCCCTGTTCTCTAGCGTGCTGCCCTCTCTTCTTTTCCTTCTGCTACTCCCGTGGACATCAAGAGCTCTAGCATTTGCTATTGGAACCGTTGTTGCCTTCGGACCTCGAAATATCGACCTCAGCACTATAGCCCATATCGACACGATATTTGGTGTGGTGACGACCCTCACCATCATCACCTACCTTAGTGCCCTTCGGTGGGAAAGCAGAGGTCTCAAGTTCCTTTCCGGTGTGCTCTTCGGACTGTGTATCCTGTCGAAGCCAACCTGCGTGTCCCTTATTCCAGCGTTCGCGTTCGCTAAATCCATCCTTCGATGGCGGTGGCCGGAGACCTACAAAGAGGCACCGGTTACCTGGTCTGACGTATGGGTTGTTCTCACGGCTTTGGCCGTTTTTGTGGGAGGGTACACCCGACTTTGGCACCATCATCGTCCCTACCCTCAGTGGGAGGGGATCGATCGAGCTATCCCTGAATACCTCTACCAAGTGGGTATGAACCTACGGTCAGGACCGCCGTTGTGCGCGCTCATCGTGGTGCTCACACTCAGCGCTCTCGTGGTGGGGAGGAAGCTCGTGCGTGGTACCCGACTGGTGTGGGTTAATCACCTCTTAGCCATCGGCGCGACCATAACCTTCGCCTGGGCTCTCATGCCGTCGGCGTTTGAGAACCTTACCTTGTACTACATGCGCGTGTTCGCCCTTACCGGAGTGAGCCATCGGTCGTTTCATGGAGCCGTTCCACCCGTGCCCGGAGGTTATCTCACCCTTGCCCTGGTTGACCTCCCCCCTCTCATTGTAATCTCCGCTCTCCTAACCCCACTCCTCTTGATACCACGTATCAGGCGCGTGCTCACCAAATCGGAGCAGCAGCTGTGGGTCATGGCGTGCTGCACCTCTTTCATATGGATCCTCTTCCTCTCGGCCTCGTCAAAGCAGGCATGGCGGTACGCGATTCCGGTGGCTCCCCAGATTTACATCATCGCCGCTTTTACCCTCTGCGCTCTTGGGCGTGCGATTGGTACTCCTCGTCTCCCGATCGCGCTGATCCTCCTTGGTCAAGCGAAGGCTTTCTATCGGGGGTATCCCAACTGGGATCTCTATCAGAGTCCCCTAGCTCCCCCCGCTCAGCTCGCGTATGAGATCGGGGTCTTTCATCCACGAACCCCTCAGCTTGACGCGCTTCGGTTCCTGGGAGAACGACAACGAGAGCGGCGAAAAAAGGTGCACGTTACGGTGTTTGGTGATGGAAAGACGCTATCGGCTGAATCTGGGAGGTGGGTTGGCGAAGCGGCACCACACATCAAGCTCGGATACTTTCGGGAAGGAATCGCTGACTACGTACTCGTGCAGGGGAACATCAAGGTGACGGACGCCAACTTCCAAAAATACCTCGCGCACGAGCCGTTATATGTCGCTCGGGCGAAAGGGGTTCCCGTTATTTCGATCTACGATGTCGCTCTGTCACTCGATAGAGAAACTAAGGACGCTGTTCAGCACTCGAACGTGGACGAAAATAGTAATCTCGGCACTCAAGCTCCCGACCTCGAATGAGTCTCCTGCCGTGTAGGAGACCGTATTCAAGGGTTGTCACGGTCCACTGACCATCCCCGTCTCGCTCATCTCGATACTAACGAGCCGTAAAACGTACCGTTTTGCTAGCGGTTACGACGACACGTTGTGAGCTTGTCGCAAAGGTAATTCCTGAGCGCGCCGCCTTCAAGGTATAGGTGCCCGCGGGAACATTCCTAAAGGTAAACCGTCCCGTTGATGAGGTGACGACGGTTTTGCGATACCGCGGTCCGGTCGCCAGAGAGAGTGCGATATTCACATTCCCGACGCCCTTTGTTCTGCGCGTTACTATGCCAGAGACCGTGTACCGTTTAAGGGAGGCGACGGCTACTTTGGTGGCGCTGTAAGCGTCAACGAGACCACCCGACACAACTTTATCCTTCACCGAGCGAAGGGGCTTCACCGTAGAAAGAATAATATCCCGAATCAACTCAGGTTTAGCCGAGGGATTAGCTGAGGCTATCAGCGCCGCGACACCGGCCACCACCGGAGACGCCATAGAGGTTCCGTCCAAGTATTCATAGGCAGCACCGGTGACGAGCGCTGGCGAGGTACTCAGGATATCAGAGCCCGGCGCGGCGAGATCCACCGTCTTAGGCCCAAAATTCGAATAATTTGCGAGAGCGCCCGCCGCGTTGGTGGCGGCGACCGAAATCACGTTTGGACTTTCGGTGTTAGCGGGATAGCTTGGAATCCGATCATTATTTTGGCCATAGCTGTTACCCGCCGCGGCGACTAACACGATCCCGCGCGACGCGGCGCGCCGCACGGCTCGGGTTAGCGCGGCCGAAGACTCATCGGTGCCTAGAGACATGTTAACCACCGCGATTGGGTAACCCTGGTCTTTTAATGTGGAAACGTAATCGAGGGCGTTAACCAAATAGGATATGAATCCGCTTCCCGTATCATCTAAACATTTGACCGGAACTACGGCCGTGTTCCACGCAACCCCTGTAACGCCAATCCCATTGTTCCCGGTGGCGGCGATAATTCCCGACACATGCGTGCCATGTCCGTTTTCATCCGTGGGATCGCTATCCCCCTCATCCGAACCAAAATCGTACCCGCTAATGTCATCAACGTACCCGTTTGAATCGTCGTCCAGACCGTTAGCGGCTATCTCACCCGGATTGCTCCAGATGTTGTCTTGAAGGTCCTCATGAGTGAAGTCGATTCCAGAATCGATAACAGCCACGAGTTTCGCTCTCGTTCCCCGAGTGATGTTCCAGGCTAGAGGCGCTCGGATCCCATGAGTTCCTTTTAACGCGTACTGATCTGAGTAGAGGGGATCGTTAGGAACCAAGAAAGCCTTAATTTTTTTATCAACTTCGATCGACTCCACATCCGGTAGTGTGGCGAGGCGGTCACGCTCGGAGGAATTCAAGGTCACAACCACTGAGTTATCAAGAGGCAATTCCCTCTCTGCTTTTGCCATCA
>JAIXPR010000377.1 GCA_027486155.1 Pseudomonadota bacterium
CCGGAGCGGCTGTGTTGAAAATCAACATTAAATTGATTGGAATTGAGCATTATCTCTGAGCATAGCGTTTAGGATAATGATTGTTTTCCGCATAGCCGCTACCAGAGCGACTTTGTTAGCTTTCCCGGCTGCCTTGAGCCTCTGGTAGAAAGCCTTCATGGTTGGGTTCCAGCGGACGGCGGTCAAGGTGCACATGTAGAGCGCTGTCCTAACAGCGCTTCTGCCACCCCATATGCGTCGCTTACCTCTGCAGGAAGAGCCACTGTCGTCAGCGAATGGCGCCACCCCAACAAGAGCGGCAACCTTAGCCTTAGAGAGTGTCCCAAGCTCTGGAAGAAGCGCCATGAGGACCGCGGCTGAAACATCAGCAACCCCTTTAAAACCCTTTAAGAGACGCAATTTCTCTACGAATACAGGAGAGCTCGCAACACTCTTAATCTCTCGTGTAAGCGCATCACGCTCCTTTACAAGCCAGGTGATGTGCTTCCGAATGTGACGTCGTAGAAACGGATCTGTGATATCAGCGATGCGGTTACGCTCTTGGGTTATCATGGTAACGATGTCGTTGCGACGAGTAACCAAAGACCTTAGATGCTCAACCTCCTTGCTAACAGCCTGGGTCGGCGGTACGGCAACCGTGAGAGCGAAATCAGCAATCACTCGAGCATCTATCTTGTCCGTCTTAGCTAACTGCCCGATCGCTTTAGCGAAGTCCCGAATCCGCTTCGGGTTCACTATCGCGACAGGAACCTTGAGCTCGGTTGCTACCGTATACAACAAAGCGTGGTACTTCCCGGTCGATTCAACTACTAGAAAAAGCTTAGGGAATTGCTTCTTAAGCTTCGTAAACGCCCCTTTGAGCTCACTCTCCTTGTTAGGTATCCGAAAGAAGACCTTCTTCTCCCGTCCCATACAACAGTCAAGCATAGCCTTTGAAACATCGATTCCAACAACGTCCATCTCTGTGCTATTCATATCCCTCCTTGTAGCCCGTTCTTGCGGAAGCTCTCCCTTGCTGGATACGAACAACGGAGCGACTAACTCCGGTTTCTGGCGGCTGTTCGAGCTTTTCAGAGAAAATCCGGGGAGACGTTCAATGCTCCGAAGCGCACTTGTGCTAGGGCCCGTACGAACTGTCTCCCCGGCGGGCACCTTCTCCCTGCCGTGCTCCTTTCAAACTACAAAAAGAAGGTTTTGTGAACATACAAGGGCCCGTCTCCCGACGGGCCGGAACCCGCAATGAAACGTTCCTACATACCCGGCCCGTGTGGACACGGGCCCTCCGGGTTCATCGCATCCCCGCAAATCGCATCATCAACAAAAAAGATAGATCCGGAGGGCCCGTCTCCCCACGGGCCGGAACCCGCAATGAAACGTTCCTACATACCCGGCCCGTAAGGATACGGGCCCTCCAGATCGCCGCGTTACCCAATATACCGATTAAACACCGCCTCGAAGAGCTCTTGGCGACCCGAGGCGTTCGGAGTTACCTCACCCTTCTCAAGCATGTACTTCTCGAGGGTCTCAAAAGAAGCTGATCCTTCCGAGATCTGAGCTCCAACACCACTCTCCCAAGAAGCGTAGCGCTTCTCTGTCATCTCCTTGAGTACTCCGTCCTTACGAATCTCCGCGGCTATCTTCAATCCGTGCGCGAAGGCATCCATGGCGCCGATGTGCGCGTAGAAGAGATCGATCGGCTCAAAGCTATCACGTCGAACCTTCGCGTCGAAGTTAAGACCTCCGCGCCCGAGACCGCCTTGCCCGAGGACGGCGAGCATAACCTGCGCGTTGGTATAGAGGTTGGTTGGAAACTGATCGGTGTCCCACCCCAGCAACTCATCCCCTCGATTCGCGTCGATTGATCCCAACATCCCGTAGCTGCTCGCGTATGCCAACTCATGCCCCATCGAGTGACCAGCGAGCGTCGCGTGATTGGTCTCGATGTTGAACTTGAACTCTTTCTCGAGGCCGTAGGTCTTTAGAAACGCCATACACGCGGCGCAGTCGCTGTCGTACTGGTGCGTTGTTGGCTCTTTGGGTTTTGGCTCAATTAAGAACTGCGCGTCGAGACCGATCTTATTCCGGTAGTCGACCGCCATAGCGAGGAAGCGACCTAGGTTATCGAGTTCCCGTCGGAGCTGCGTATTGAGAAGACTCATGTACCCTTCTCGCCCGCCCCAGAACACGTAGTTTACGCCTCCAAGCTCCTTCGTCACCTCCATCGCTTTTTTAACTTGAGCCGCCGCATACGCGAACACATCGGCGTTACAGCTTGTCGAGGCGCCGTGAACGAAACGCTTATTGCTGAAGAGATTCGCGGTGCCCCAGAGCAGCTTGATACCAGTTCGATCTTGCGCCTCTTTAAGCTTAGCAACCACCGTATCGAGGTTCTTGTTTGACTCCTTGAGGTCTTTCCCCTCGGGGGCAACATCGCGATCATGGAAGCAATAGAACGGGACCCCGAGCTTCTCCATAAATTCGAAGGCCACGTCAACCTTCTTCAAGGCCATCTCGAGCGAGTTTGAACCGTCATCCCACGGACGAACTGCGCATCCTGGCCCGAACGGGTCGCTCCCCGTGCCGCAGAAGGTGTGCCACCACGCTACGGCAAAGCGAAGATGCTCCTTCATCGGCTTCCCCTCGACCAGCTCATCAGCGTTGTAGTGGCGAAATGCGAGCGGATTCTTAGAGCTTGGGCCCTCGTACTTAATCTTTGGAACGTCGAAAAACTGAGTCATGAACTCTCCATGCGTAGAATAGCTGCCTCCTCGCTCACGCCATGAACCGTGAGACACACACTGAGCGAGCGAGACGACGTAGTGTTTACCCTCTCTTGGAAACAAGATCCCCGGAGAGGTAGCGGCGCAGCCGAGCGTCTAACAACCACGCTCGTAGAGATAACTTCAGAAAGTGGTGGCAGGTATAGCAAGTTTAGCTTCGAGAGAGAACGTAAATGTTTCCCTTCGTCGAAACATCGAACCGAGGACGGAATCAATCGCTCCGGGTCAAGCGGATCCCCTGACAGAAATCAGAGACGAATTCACCCACTCGGTTTGGCGGGTAGCGCGCAGGGCGGGCGGCCCCTCAGGCGAACATCGTAATGATCGCCACCCCGGCTACCATCAGGAGCGCCCCAGGGAGACGCTCACCGAGAAAGCGCTCACCGAAAAGAATCCGCCCGAGCATCACCGAAAAAAGGATACTTACCCGCTTGAGGCAAAGAACGTGGTGGACTGGAGCCACTTGGAGCGCAAAGAGATATCCCGCTAACGAGAGCGCGTTACACCCGCCAATAGAAAGTAGAGAGATATAGGAACCTTTCGGGAGCGGACGTTCAAAACTGCGTCGGGCAATTACAACGGGGATCATCGCTAGGGAGATAGCAAGAAGCTGCGCGCTACCCCAGAAGGTACGATCCACCACCTGCACGGCGACGCGATCAGCGCACGCGGTGACCGTCCATAACAAGGAGAGTCCGAGCATGATGCGAGGCCCGGGCTCGTACGCCAGGGCCCTACATGGCGCTAGTAATCCGGTCTTGGCTTTGTCGATATTAAGAACATAGGAACCGACTGCGACGAGGACCGCGCCAACGATGCCAGCGATAGAGGGCACATCCCCCGCCAGTAACGGTCCGAGGACCAAGAGGAATACCGGCGTAAAGGCTATCATAGGAATACACAGTGAGAGGTCCGAAAGCTGAAGGGCCTTCACAAGCATCAATCCTCCGAGCACATGCAACGAAGCGACACCGAGCAGCATCCACCACATCCACAGAGGAAGCGAATCAGGCATCGTACGCGCGAGCGTCGGAAGAAAGAACGGCAGCGCGCACAGGGTGTATGACCAGGTAATAAGGGGGCGAGGTAGAGATGCGCTCGCCTTCTTGGATAACGCGTCACGAAGAGCGTCGCCGAGTCCCGCGAGCAGAGCGAAGGGGATCCACATAAGGTGAGGCACTATACCTGACAACGCTCGCCAATGGAATTGAGACAAAACGAAACAGGCGCGCTCGACAACGCACGGAACTCACGATGAGCGATTCAGTGAACAGGGCGAAGGTCACTCCTTGGTGACGGCCGGGTATCTGCCATCCATGACCAGGATCTTCTTTCGAAGCGCCCATTGCGCTACCGCGGAGCAGGCTTCATCGGACAATCCCTCCGCAGCCTCAACCGCCCTTGAGATCTCTTCGCGAGATCGGATCGGATACTCGGGATGCCACAGATACGCCTTAAGGATCTCATCGATGTGTCGTAGCGGGCGGTCCTCACTTTGCAGCTGCGAGTAACACCATGCCATACCTGGGAAGTACGATTCGTTGTAGAAGTCGGTGAAATATTTCTCAATATAGCCGTAATTCTCCTCGGGGAGATGTGTGAGGAGATTCAACTTGCCAGGAGCGTATCCAAGAACCGCCGCGCGTCGAAAGCAGTGCAACGCCATGTCCGGCAGATCACAGGCAAGATCCTTCGCGATCAACATCTCTCCGAGCGTAGTAAAAGCCTGGGGATTCTGTCCCTCATTGGCGAGTTCCATGAGCCGTTGAACGCAGCGATCAAAATCCCTTCCCTTACTCGCGCTTCGACCGTATCGCTGGATCCACTCGATCTCCGCCGATAGATCGCCGAGCCCGGCCGCGTAAAAACTTGCGGCGATGTCGACATCCGAATTTCCGAGAAATCGTCCACGAGCTGACGACTGGCACAAAACACGTAATCCATGCGCGCCGTGGAGCTCAGAATGAGCCAGGCACCACATTACTCCATCGTCCCGGCCTATCGCGTGAAACTTCTCGGCGAGCGCGAGTCGAGCAAGATAGCTCATGTGCGGGGCCGAGGAGAGCAATGCCTGCGCGATAGAGGAGTACTTAGCGGAAAAGGCCGCCTCCTCGAGAAATTCCCGCGGGAGCGTCTCCGGTCTCTTTAGCAGATACTGACGGACAAGCTCACGGTCTGACGGCTCCTCGCTGTTGAGAAGGTTTAGTAATTCGGCGGTTCCCTGCTTCGGGAAGACCAGGTTCGCCCCGGAGTCAGGCCGTGGGGAATAGCCGTGAGATGGATTGAGCGTCATACTCGTAGTGTACGTATAGTGCCTGCGCTACGCAAAACGAAGAGCCTCCCCTCGATTGGTAGAGAAATTAACCGAATTCTCAAATCCTTACCGAGGCGCTTCCTCGCCTTTTCGCCAGAGCCGGGAGCTTCGGTCGTGGCCGACCTCAGTGGACCACCGTCCGATAGGCTCTGTAGCTGTTTCATCCGCGTAGGCGCTCAGGCAGAAGGTCGAACCCGAGGGGTCGCCGCTTTGTAGTACCTGCCCCTCTACGTAAACCGTGTCACCCGTGAACGAGCGGGAGAGACAAAAGTCCTGACCGAGAAGATGAAATGACGGATACCGACCGGTAGGATCTCGATTGATCGCTCGCCACCCTATCGACGGCACCTCTCCGACACCTTCCTCCAAAATTTTCTCTAACCGGGGATTCAACACCTCGCCACGGTACCAGCGAGAGCGGGCATCGACGAGAGCCTCCGCAGGTGTGAAGCGTACGTGAAGCTTCTGTGCTACCTCGTCAACCTCCACCCGTCCGAGCATCACCTTGGTGGATGAGCGGGCGTTGTCATCGGAAGTGAAACTGTATCCATACATAGAAAATGACAAGCGATTCGCCTCGCGCAAAGAGGCGATATCCCCCTCCTCGAAACGGATGCTCGCGTGGGTTATCCCTAGTTGCTCAAGTTGACCCTTCGGAAACCGTAAGGAGTTCGCGGTATGTCGCTCACCACGAGCGAACGGAAAGAGATCGATGGCGGCGGCGTGTCCCGTGAGGCAGATCTCTCTCGGCGCCATCAGTGCGTTCAAGTCAAAGGGGCCGATCCCCCTTCGGAGGGATTCAAGAGCCCCCGTTGAACCGACCAAACGATCTCCTGTCTCGTCGGTGCGTCCCTCGAGCACTCGCAAACGACGCACATCGCGCCGTCGAGCAACGGGCTCTGGATCGAGAGCTGGATTCCGAAGACCTATGGCGTGCTCCGGATCGTTCTTGCAGAGGAACTCATGATATCCGAGCACCAGAGCCCTCGGCTTCGGCATGAGTTCAATGCAATCAGCGAACGCCTCAGGCATAGCTCGCACCTCAACACCGAAGAACCCCTCTCGAATAAACGGATGCACCGAGAACTCACGCCGGACGGGCTCTGGTGCGCGCGTGGGCCGTACACTCCCACTCACCCCCTTCCCCTGCTGCGAGATCCCAAGCCCGAGACGATCAAACACCTCACTCGACACCAGACCAAGCACCGGCGGAGGAAGCTCTACCCCTAACGGATCCTGCGTCCACTGAGAGTACCAAGCGAGCCACGGTTGAAAGCTAAGCTCAAATCCACCTCGCTTAAGGCGAGCGGTCTCGGTCTTAAAATCCTCAGCGGTACCGGTCAGTCCCACATCCGTAAGAAGCGCTCTGCTCGTCTTTGAGATCTGCGCCCAGAGGGTCTCAGCTTTAACCGGTGGCTCTTGAGCAGAGGCGATAGCCTCACACGAGAGCCGTTCGATCACCAACATTCGAAGCCTCCGCATGAAAACGGTCGAGTGCTTCGGATCACGATCGAGTTCTCTGTAGGCATCGCAGAGAACTCGGTAGCGATGATCTCGCTCCTTAAGATAGGACGCGAGGGAAGTCTCCTTGAGCGCTTCGAAAGCTAAGACCCCTGATGATGGGGAAACGGATGGAGCGAGAAGACGCTCGCTGGCCCCCGATTCCGGCGAGGCGAGGCACGATGTAGAGGGAGCTGACGAGTGGGAAACAGCTGGCATGAGATCGACCTGAGACATACAACTACGCCTGGTAACGATCGCACAGGTCGAGCTGCTACTCCACAAACGGAGAGATCTGCCTTCGCCTCCATTTCCCTCCACACAACGACCTCTGTGCGGGATATCGCGAATGCCACTACGGAGCCGCCCGGGGACCGTAACATCCCATGATTACAGAGAAGTAAACTGATAGCACCACGGGAGCTATACGGTACGTTACTCCTCCACGCGGTCAGAGATTCCAAGCATATCGCCGATATATCTCATCCGCCCTTTGAGCGTTCGGTGCTTCGCCAGGATAGCGACGACCAGGACGAGCGGAAGGACCACATAGAAGGCGAGAAGCCCGGGGAGGAATCTATCGGTGAGGAACCAAGCGTACGACCACACGCTCCAGAGAGCGGTCACAAGGGTATAAAAGACGACCGCCGGCCCCGCAGGCATGGTAAAGATCACACCACTGATAACCAAGATGACCGCTGACAGGAGGCTAAATTCGATCGCAAGCGACGTCCGATGAATCCAGTCCCCACTTCGTATATTTCCGAGTACCGTCGCGTGGATCTCCACCCCTGGCATCACCCGTGTGCTCGTTGGTGTTACGAAGGAATCCTTGAGCGTATAGGAGAGACCTGTCGCGAGGGTATTACCGACAACGACGAACGCGCCCTTAAATAGTCGCTCATTCGCCGCTCGATCGTTTCTCAACACCTTATAGATCGAGACCATGGGAATGGTTCCGGGGGGACCATAGTAGTTTATCAGGTCGTGAAACGTCGGCATTCGGCCTATCTTCGCCCACTGCGCGTACGAGTACGGTACCGGAAGGATATCCCTGTCCTCCCGCTTCGGTTGGGTGAAGTAGCGCACCCCGTGAAGGTCCATCAGATTAACCTTCGTCACTCGTGTTGCCGCCGCCTGAAACTGAGGCTGGGGAAGCACATCTACAAGCGTGGATGTTTTAGCGATATTGTCCCGTTCGACATAATCGAACGCGCCAATAAAGCTCGGAATCGAACTGAGGCCGCCCACTAATCTTCGGTTATCACTTTCGCTCGGACCCGGATCTCGGAAGATAAAATCAAGAAAGGTGCCTTCCGCACCCCCTTCTCGCAACTTCTCAAGAAGTTCTCCGATAGTGCCCCGAGGTAGGGGGGAAATATGGGAGAGTCCAAGTTCCCGATAGGTCGGCTCATCGAGAGCAACGATGATCATATTGGAAGGGGGCGGTCGAGGTCCGCGAACTCGAAACCAGAGGTCTGTTTGCCAAACCTCGAAGCGCTGGCCAAAGGGCGAGACGAATAAGGAACCATGGAGTACAAGGGCGCCGCCCATCACGAGGGCCATCGCTACCACGGGTATAACCCGACGCAGGAACTTTTGAAGTCGTCGTTTGAACTGCCGAGAGAGTAATGCCATGACCCGTCCGAGTGCTGAAACTTGAGGAACCCCAGTAGTCTACTACCGAGACGAGGGGGCCGACACCTCATAAGTATGGGAAACATCGCTCGCCGATCGCTCTACCCCGGGATTCCCTTAAAAAACAACCCGTTGGTAAATAATCGGCGAGATATGCACCGCAACGGCGACCTACCGCAATAATAGAGGGAAGGAATTAGTAACTTCTACGAGATATTCCCAATGGTGAACGTTAAGCAAACAACTGAGTCCTCCGCAGGTCGTCAGAGCACGACCCAAAACACTTCGGTTGCTGAAGAGTACCGCCAGGCGATCATGACAGGCGCGGATCGAGCGAGCGTGCAAAAGTGTGTGATGGCGAACGCCGCCCTTTCTGCCCTCACGGATGTTCCGGTCAGAAATCAAGAGATCGTGACTTACGCGTACAAATCGCTCGGAGCGGACACCAACTACAACTTTGCCCGGCACGAGGTGATGAAGAGCTTTGGTGTTGACCTCGCCCAAGCAGAGAGCGACCGACAGGGCGTATCTTCGATCAAACTCACCAAAGAGAACGGGGCGCAGGTACACATCCTCTTAGAGCGATTCAAGGGGGTCGCGAGTTCCGAACCCGCTCAGGTAGCATCACAGCAACTTACATCCAAAATTCCGAGAGCGATTCAATTGGAGGAGGTGCCGAACCAGGAGCTGATCAACTATGCGTACAACGTTCTTAAAGTGGAGCAACGTGGAGCCGTTGCGGAGCGACAATTAAAAGCGACGTTCGGGGTCGAACTCGATTCACTCATCGCAAATTCACGAGGAACCTCCACCATCGAGGTTAAAAAAGGTCCTGGAGGAAACGAAGCGGCTTTGCGACAGGTTCTTAACCCAAGCACCGCCACATCATCGGTGGCGTCCGAATCTCATGCGAAAAAGAGCGAACCCGCAAGCACGGCGCGAGCTGACCTAAAGAGCGAAAAAGCTAAGGCTGAACAGGTTCAATCCGTGACGGGGAAAGATATAGCGCGCCTCTACGAAAAGACCGCGGACGCGCTCACAGACCTTCTTGGTGGTGGCCGTGCGGGGCGCGCAGCCGCCGCGACGTTCCTGGGTGTGAAGGGAACCTCTGACCGCGCTTTGGAAGAAGCTATCGCTCAGAAAGTGGGATCTCGGTACATCGCCACCGGGTATGATCCAGTCAGTCTCAGAGGACAGTATCGCCATTCACAGTTCGGCGTTGACGGCTACCATATCGGGGAGATGACGCAGGATCTGCAGAAGTTGCTCACCACGGCCGTCAAGCAGCGTGACGCGGCCGCTCATGCACCGG
>JAIXPR010000029.1 GCA_027486155.1 Pseudomonadota bacterium
AGCTCCACTGGACTTCTCGGGAGCCGGTAAAACCTTCGTTGCAGCGTGGCGTCGGGCTGGTGGAGATATTCACTATCAGGTTCGTCCGACACGAGGAGGGGTGTGGAAGAGCTATTCAATGCCAGGACACTATCCTGCTCTCGGTGATTACGATGGAGATGGAATCACTGACGTGGCGACCGTTACCGTTTCCGAAGATACGTTGGTCTGGAGGATTAAACGGTCCACGACAGGCGCTACCTCAGAGGTCAAACTCGGATCCGATCGTGATCGAGTTCTCACCGGTTGTAGGTTGCGTTCCTCCGCTAAGCACTCACTTGTCACCTACGCTCCTAAACGTCGACAACTACTGATTCGTGAACTTGATGAGCGTACTACAGTCACCGGTGATGTCTCCACAATCATCAAGGGGCAACTCCTTGGGTGTGGAGATGTCAATGGGGATGATATTGATGAGGTGCTCTTCGAGATACCTGGAAGGTCCAAAGACTCTGACGCGGTCGTGGCGTTGGATATCAACGGGAAGCGTATCCTAACCAAGGATCTCTCCCGCTTCGTTCGAGGATATGTGGTTCTGCGCTCCGGGACCGAGGCTCCACTACTTGCGATCCTGCACGGCACAACGCGGCGAGGTATTCCGATAGCCGTAGAAACGATGGCTGGAACCTTCGCATTCCCACTATTTTACGTCGATTGGGGAGCGACGATAGCTACAGGTCTCTTCGGCGACCGCGCCAGTGACCAACATGCCGGGATTGTGTGGTCCGACAGAGAGTCACGTAATGTCTACCATAGAACGTTCACGAGAAACGCCAAGACCAAGCGGTTATTTAAGCTCCCTCAAGGGTACAGACTCCTGCGTGGCGCGAACGTCATGGGTACGGGTGGGAAGAGCAGATGATAAGACGGTGATACGGGGATTCCGACGATAGGATGTCCCGAACGAGGGCGTAGCGGAACATGCGCACCCGCTCGTTATCCTCCTCTTTATCCTTATCATCCTCTTGCACCTGCACCGGTTTCCTCATTTTCATCCCGCGCTGGAACCTTTGAGTGCGTCATCGTAAGTCAGTTTTTGGTGAGGAACGATAGCTGACGATGACGCAAACGCTTGATGGGAACCATCCACGGCTATCGGTTTACGTTTATTTAGTCATCGTGATTCGTTGTCCCACACCTCCACCTTCGCGGCCCGCGCTCTGTACGCGCAATGCGCACATGTCTCAGATGCCGCTGGTATCATGGACGAGGTTAGTAGCTGGAAGATTTGCGTAAGGCACGATTCTATCCACTCGGTGTTTCCCTCGTAGGGGAGAACCTTGATAGAGAAGTCGAGTCGAGCATCGAAGTTTGAGCGCTCCTTGTTTCCGTTGCAGTACACAAAGTACGCGGTGTTCGAGACCTTAAAGTTATTCTTGCGGAAGAGCCATTGATAGATCTCGACCTGGCGTTTGTATCCGATCTGCCAATCGGCATCTAGTGAAACCTCACCGTTCTTAGCGGTAGCTTTATAATCGACGATGTAGAGCTCTCCCGCCGGATTGACCCAAACGTCATCGACTCCCCCCGTAATCAGGAGGGGGATGTTCGGAAGGAGATAAGTGATACCTCGACGGAGCGAGTCTCTCCAAACGTCCATGTCTGGATGGTCGAAAGGAACTCCATCGATACCGTTCTCCGTCATCAGCGGGTGAGGCTTTTGAGCTTTTCGGCACTCATCAAACTCCCTCTTTAAGAGTTCATCGACAGCGGTGTTGAGACTAAAAGGAGGGCCGGGAGGTTGAGCAATACCGAGACGTCGATCAAGGTAAAAGCACCTGGCGCATTTCAGGTAGAGATCGATCTTTGAGCGACTAAGACGGAAGGGTTGATCGGATTGTGGGTCAAAGAGGTTACGCTTTCGAGGTGCCATGGGGTCTTTCTACACCCGCGCCAAATTCGCGGCTAGGGCTTTTGGGTTTGTGTGGTCGAGGTGTTTCACCAGGTGAGTTAGGGTGCATACAAGATTTATGTCGTCGGGAAATCGAGGAGGTAACTCCCTAGGTTTTGGAGGTTGTGCGGTAAGGAGGGAATATTCACAAAGAGCGCGAGGAGAGGGGACTGCTGCAGGCCGCCTCGTTGTGTGGCTCTCGTCGATCTCGTTGTGAAAAATTAGTTCACGAATCCCTGAAGCGAGGCTCACTCAGAGAGAGAGGAGGACGAAGCGGCCATAACCGTTTTGAGACCAGGATCCGCGACCGAACCGAGCGCGGTCAGCGAGGCGAACTCCTTCTTTCGGTCGTGATATCCACGAATGTTGTAAAGCTGCCCGCTCGTGACTCCATACCGATCGCTCATACCGAGTTTCGCCATGGCGGTTTCCACCGCTACCCCGTGAAAGAGTACATCCGCGTACGCCTCTATCTTCTCGCGAAGTTTTGCTGCGCTCTCAAAGAGTCCATCAACTCTAAAGGTCGAAATTCCGCGCGCTTGAAGCGCTGGAATAAGGGTGCCAGCCGACTGCGGAACGCCGTTAAACATGGTGTTCCGACACTCAGCGTCGGCTTTAAGAGGATGAAGAGCCCCCTTGGAGTCGCGAAGCTCGACGCGATGCTTTTCACACGGCCGTCCGCAATCGCGGTAACTTGAGCCCGTTGAGAGGAACGCCGCGAAGACGCAGTGCTCCATGTGGAAAGCGGGAATGTAGTGGTGCGCGGTTACCTCAAGCTTCGAACCATCGCACGACGCGGCGAGCTCCAAAAGCTGCTCCCCGTTCAGGTCAAAGCTAGGACAGATTCGTGAGAGTCCCTTCGAAAGAAGGTAGGAGGCCGAGATCGAGTTCGTGACATTTAAGCTGAAATCACCGATGAGGGTTAGCCCACTCTTCCCGAGGTATTCAAGAGCGCCCAGGTTGCGCACAAGCACTTCGTCAGGCTTCAGTCGTTCGATAACCTTAAGGTGGGCCAGCTCTCCTGGCTTTAGAATGCGAGTCGTCGCGATCCCCACCCTGTAGCCCATCGCGCGTACCCGCTCAGAGGCTGGCCCGTACTCCTTTCCGAACTCAAAGTCGAGGAATACGGTCGAGATGGGGAGGTTTCCAAGCCTCTCCAGTTGCTCGATCTCTCGAACGAGCACATTGAGGCGTGGTGCTTGCGCGTTTGAGGGCTGGGATGCGCGGGACCTGATCCACGATTGCATCTCCTCCGCTGAGCGAATCGCGATAGATGACCTCATGAGTCGTTGGTTCTCAAGATCGTGACAGAGGGAACGGCGAATCTCCTTAAGCTCTTTGGAGTTAAGGAAACATCCCCCTACGGTGTTGTTCGTAAGGTTTGAGAGGGTGAAGACAGTTCCCCCAAGGGAGCCTAGCTCCGCGGAGAGGCTTTTGGTCGACAGGGGAGCCTTCGTCGCCGGTTGCAGAGGAGATGACGAACGTGCGATCGCTTGGTGGCCATCGATATCGGTCGCCGTTATGACGAGCGGTTCTCCGATCCCTCCGGTCACGTTCATCGTAACAGGGATCTTCTTGAGAAGCGTTTTATCCGTGAAGGACCTTCGAACCTCCGCCTCAAGGTGAGGGGAGCTGTTCACATAGGCATGCATCCCCGCGCGTACCGTCGCGAGGGGGAATGAACGGCTAAAGGAAACACAAGAGCCGTTTCGACCGGAGCGAACGTGGAAAACGGTGGCGCCGCCCTTCTCTTTGGATTCATGATCGACAAACACAATCCCTTCTCCAGCCTCGATCGGTAGCTCCGTATCAATTGTGATGCCGTCGTGAGAGATGTTGGTAACGATCCCAAGATAGAGTCCGTGATGGCTACTCACGCGCGCAGGAACGAGTCGTTGATGGTTTACCCCATCGAACCAGCCGTTGAAGAACCCTCGGGAGTATACGCGGGACATCTCGTTCTTTTTAGCTTCTGTCTCGGCGGGTGAGAGGTGTCCCAGACTTCGCTCTTTGTACGCTCGCGCTGTGGTCGCGACATACTCGGGGGATTTGAGGCGCCCCTCAATCTTGAACGACTCAATTCCAAGCTCCACAAGGCGCGGAACATCGTCGAGTCCACACAGGTCTTGCGGTGATACGAGATAGCTTCTCTCGCCGAGCTCCCGTTTCTCGCCATCAACGATCAGGTCGTAGTGCAGTCGGCACGATTGAGCGCACTGCCCCCGATTCGCCGATCGCCCCCCGAGGCTTTCCGAGGTAAGGCACTGTCCGGAGTAGGAGACGCATAACGCGCCGTGCACGAATACCTCGAGTTCCTTGTTTGTAGCCGCTTTGATCTTCGCCATCTCAGGAATCGAAACCTCTCGACCGAGGACATACCGCTCCATGCCGAGATCCTCGGTGAGCGCAATCGACTCGGCGTTGGTAACGGTCATCTGTGTCGAGGCGTGTACCGCCTGATCTGGCGCCATCTGACGAATGAGGGCCGCGATTCCGAGATCCTGCACGATGAAGGCATCGGGTCGGAGGGGAATAACATCACGAAGGGCATCCACCACATCGGAGAGCTCCCGCTCGAAGATGAGGATGTTGAAGGCGAGGAAAACCTTAATGCCATAGAGATGCGCGTACTGGATCATCGCGCGCAGCTCTTCAAGCTCTAGGGTAGGGGCTCGACCACGGGCGTTAAAGCCAGGCATCCCCATGTACACCGCATCCGCGCCGTTATGAATGGCGGCGCGAAGCATATCCCAATTACCGACTGGGGATAGGATCTCTGGTGTGGCGATGGCAGTACCGGACATGTCAGGTATTGTGTCGGTAATTGGACCCTAACGCAAAGATTAGAAGCCAGGAAACTCAGTTAGTTAGCGAGCTTTTTTAGCCGCCCGGGCGTGGATGGCGGTGAGTGGACGCTCTGAGCCTTGTGCAAGCCCCTTAGGCGGTTGATTTTTGTCTACCTCACCTGTCGCCATCGGTCGGGTGTCGTTCGCGACTCTATCCACATTTACCGGTTCGCTCGGAGCAGTGAGCGGTTGTACGCGAGGGGAGGAGGGAGGCTCGACGCACCCGAGCGCCGCGGCGTGCGCTTGGTGGTAATGGGCCGCCATAACATCCCAGGTAAATCGCTCGGTCAGGCGTTCAGCTCTATTGCGAAGCGCTATCCGCTCTCGACGATTCAGCTCACAGAACTTGTAGAGGTATGAGGTTAGTTGTTCGATCGTCTCCTGATTGCTCTGTCGAGAGCGGTTGAGAACGAGGGTACCGTTTTGCAATGCGTCAGGAACGTGCCGCTCAACGTAGGCGCCAAAGCCACTCAGATCCGTTGTAACCGTTGGGAGCCCAAGCGCGAGGCATTCAAGAGGGGTGTATCCCCATGGCTCGTAGTAGCTAGGGAAGACACCCATGTGGCATCCACGAACGAACTGCTCGTAGTCCAGACTAAAGAGACTTGAGAGGGTTACGAAGTCGGGATGGAATACCACCTTAACGGGGTCTCCGGGGGCGTTCACGAGGTTACGATGGCGAAGGTGTCGCAAGACCTGGTCCTCCGCATCGTTCCACATATCGTGGGTGACGATAGGGGGCCACTGATTCGTCTTACGCGCGAGCATCGCTCGTTTGAGTCGAACCTGAACATCGTTCGGGAAGAGCTCCTCAAAGGTGGGCATCCGACCACGAGCGGTGGCGTCGATCAGGCGCTGCGAGAGATTTTGCTCAAGGTCACGACAGGTGGCTTTGAGATCCTCGAAACGGAGGTGGTTTTGGAGTGAGGTTACGTTGAGGCTCTTGGTGGGCGCCCGCGTAATTATGAACGCCACAACTGTGGGTGGCTTCGGCATCAATTTGAGCCGCTCGTTGAGCTGGTGAAGGGACTCGATAAAGACATCCATTCCCTTGTTGAGGTATTCGTAGCGGCCACTCGTAAAGAAGTAGAGGGTGCGGTCGAGGTCGAATGAGTAGCTCGGGAAGAAGTGGCCCATGACGAACTCATGGATGCGCTCCTTGTACTTGAGGTGGAGGTTCTGGAATTCGTGGAGCGCCGTGAACTGGTGTGTATTCAGGCCGTTCGGAAGCACAAAGTCAGGCTTTCGGCCGAGAAGGAATTCAGCTTCGCGCGCGGTCACCTCGCTCACGGTAGTGAATACGTGCGACGCGTGCGCGGCGGCTCGTTCGATGGCGTATTTACTCCAGATGGTATAGTAGCGCGCGGCGTCATCCGCGTTGATCCATGGCAGGTTGGAGTAAAAGTTCGGGTCGTTTGAGGCGATATATCGACCAAGCTGCGTGGCGTGAGTGGTGAATACCGTCGATACCGCCACGTTAAGATGGCGGAGTCGAGGGATTGCGGTGCCGGCCATCCATTCATGGAAGTGACCGATTATCTTTCGTTCAGGGACGGTGTCCCGTACCGCCTGCAGGAGTTCGGTGATGGCGCTTCCAAACGCCACCACCGCGTCGACCTCGCCATCGTGTCCCTCGATCGAGATGCCGTTGTCGTTCCAGAGGAAGAACTTTGTTTCCCCGAGCCAGTTGTAGCACGCATTATAGTCGAGTAAGAGCGCTTGAGGATGTCCGTCGATAAGCCAGTGGCCGAAGTGACAGTTGATGCCCTTCGATGTCAGCCTCTGGATCGCGGGCTTAAGCCACTCGGGGGCATCGGACTTCTCAAACTCGAGGGAGCTGGTGTGCTGATTGTAAGGCCCCACCATGATGTAGTTGTCGCCCCAACGCTCGACCATGCTGGGCGCCTTGGTCTTCATGACGGTGTAGATGCCACCGATCTGATTACACACCTCCCACGCGAACTCAAAGAGGAGGCTTGAGGTGTTAAGGTCGGCGAAGTTCATAGATGAGACTCTAACCTAAGGCCTCAAATACATAGCATACCTCCATCAGGGAGATCGATGCGAAGAATGTAGAATTGATGAAAATTAGGTGGTCTAAACCGAATCATCGTGAGATTTTGGGCCAAGCTTGGTGAGTCGGTGTTTGAGAATTCAGATCGCTTGCGTGTGACTACGGCTCGGAGGCACGAGTCAGCGGCTCGCGCAGTAAGGGGCAGATCGGGAAGCCGGCCTCTGCGTCATTCGCTTCCTTTGTGGGAGAAAGCCTTATTTTGCCGACCGCTTTTATGCGGTGGAGACCAAGAAGATGGCAGAGGTGATGGAACAAAAACACACGGTAGGGATCATCGGTGGTAAGGGACAACTCGGGGGGTGGTGCGCCGACCTCTTTCGAACTCGGGGGTATAACGTTCTGGTCGCCGACCGCGACACCGCGCTGACTAATCTTGAACTTGTCGCTCAAGCTTCAATCGTGGTGGTCACCGTACCAATCGGGGTGACGGGGGCGGTGTTACGCGAGATCGGTGGGGCGCTGAGGGCGGATCAGCTCGTCGTGGACCTCACCTCCGTGAAGACCCCGTTCGTGTCCCTCATGGAGGCATCCAAGGCTGAGGTGCTGTCGCTCCACCCTATGTTCGCTCCGAGCCTCTCCTCTAAGGATGGGCAAAGCTGTATCGTGTGCGAGGTGAGGCCGCGGGGGCTTAGCCCACACTTTCTCGATGTCCTTCGTGATGAAGGGATCCGTTTGGTGTCCATGACCCCCGAGGCGCACGATAGGATGATGGCAGTGGTGCAGGGGCTTACACACTTCCAAGCGATCGCCGCCGCTCATTGCATGTCTGAGCTGAACTTTGATACAGGTGCGAGCCTCGAGAGTTCGAGTCCGGTCTATCGGCTACGCCTCGCGATGATCGGAAGGATCCTCGTCCAGAATCCAAGACTATACGCCGAGATTCAGATCTTCAACCCCTTCGTGCGCAAGGTCCTTGAGCAGCTACAGCGGTCGCATGATCGACTGATGGGATACATTCTCGCGGAGGATGTTGACGGCTTCGCCGCCGAATTCTCCCGGGTGCGGGATATCCTGGGCTCATTCAGCACCGATTCGTTGCAGGAGCTCTCGAGGGTCGTGTAGGGGGCTACGCGTGGTGTTATGAATGCCTCGCTGACGCTGACGACTACGTGTGACGCGAGACGATAACCGTCCACGGGTATCGGTTTACGTTATACGGTACACGTATTCGTCAGCGTCAGCGACCGTTTGAGGTGTGCTCCACAGTGAGACCATTAGAAGGATTTGCCTCTGCTCCTAGGGGCACCTTATCATCAGTCGGAAGGTGTTCGTTTGAGTAATGGATAGCCTCTAAGCTTTCACATTATCGCCTCAGGCCACGGATTTCTCTGTGTTACCTTTAATCTGCTGCTACAGTGGAGGTAGGGAAGCCGTTCCCGCAGAACTTGGTGTCCATGGTCAATTTTGTCGACATCGCTCAAACCTTAGAACGCCTCCAGAAGGTGACGGACGCCGTCGTGCCCGCCCTTCAAGGATCCCTTCCCGCAATTGAGCAGACCGGTCGCGAGATGGTGCGTCGCGCGCTCGCGAGCGCTGCGACTACGGCGCAGCAGGTTGCGCCAACGTCGATGGCGATCGGATCTGACCTCGGCGTTGATGCATTCGTCGCAAAGGTTGATCCGACCGGCGGGCTGAATCCGAAGAGCTTCACGGTCGATGGCGCACAAGGACACCCCTGGATTAAAGAGGAACTCGCCAATCTCACTCACGCCACCGCGGAGAAGGAACGGCATGATCGGGAGCACGGTCGACGTGCTGACCAAGGATTTATCAATCCGATTCCGCGCGGTATCGATATCACCCCGTGGGCGAATCCTAGTCCTCCGCAGATGCGAGAGGGGGCTCAGAGGCAGAGTCGACATCCGTTGATGAAGATATAAATCCGGAAGGGTGTCGAGATGCACGGGGCAGTGGGCGAGAAGGATAGCGGCTCTCCCGAGGGAGGTGTCGATCATCGGTTCGGCACGGTTTGTATTTCTTCTGCCTTGGCTCAGTAGTGAATGCGTCTTTTGAGGGGATTTTTGATATACGAGAAACTAGGAGGGAAATCTCGCCCTACGTAATAGTTAGACCTGTGAATCCATACACTTGTATCGTTTCCTGAGACGGACCGAAAATGCAATCATATTTTTCTGACATGATTGAGTGTGCCGCTTTATACTGTAGGCATGGGATCGTGTCGGTCAAGTACGCGTAGTGAGCGTGGAGCAAGCGTGATGGAGGTGGTGTTTTCCGTGGGGCTTGTGTCCCTGTTCACCATCACCGCGGTGACGCAGTTTGGGAGCGCGCTCCGCTCGACGTTCCGGGATCAGATCGTGATCGCACTCGGCGGGGGCAACGCAGAGGCGGTAGCCGGCGTGCCGAAAACTGACGGCGCAGGTTCAAAACCTTCATCACGCCCCATAGGCACCTCCCCGAACCCGGTAGGAATTAGAAGGTAATGATATGTGTGGAGGAGGGGGGAGTCCCAGGAGCCACTCACCCATCATTCCATGGAATCAACTCCGGTTGATTCGGCATGAGGATGGAGGAGATCCTTTCCAGTAACAGCGTACAACGCCGCTTCGTCTGCGCCCGTTTCGCCGCGATGCCGAGTGCCCGTTTAGAACCAACGATGATCAGGAGCTTCTTTGCTCGAGTTACGCCGGTGTACACAAGTTGCCGCTCAAGGAGGGTAAAGTGTGAGTTGTCTATCGCGAAGACGACGCACGGAACCTCCATCCCTTGCGAGCGATGAACGGTTACGGCGTAGGCGAGGGAGAGCTGCCCGATCTCGCCCCGTGGATACTCGATGAGGCGACCATCCCACAGCTCAACGGTGAGTCGTTGCTCCTCTCGGTCGACGCTGTAGATCGTGCCCATGTCTCCGTTGAACACCCCTGAGGGGTCGATCTTGTAGTTGTTGACCCGTTGGCATACCCGGTCGCCAACCCGGAAGGTCATATCGCCGATCTCAAGGATCTCGTCTTCTGTATGAGAAGCGCGGGGATTGAGCTTCTCCTGGATTCGCTTGTTAAGCTCGATCGTGCCGACCGGCCCGCGGTTGGAGGGGGTAAGAACCGCGATATCAGACCCAGAGAATCCGAACTTCTTCGGTATCTGATCCGCTACGAGGCTCTCAATGAGACGACCCGACTCATCGGTGTCATCCCGTTGAATGAAGTAGGCGTCCGATTTGGTGACGCCGTCTGGTGTTGGAATTGAGGGGACCTCTCCGGTGTTGATCATGTAGGCGACTGAGTTGATCGCCGATTCATTGGCCCGTCTGAAAAGCTTCGAGAGCGCGACCACACGGATATCTTTGCAACTTACGAGGTCGCCAAATACGCGGCCCGGACCAACTGAGGGAAGTTGATCCTTGTCGCCAACGAGGATGAGGATCGTTTTCTTCTGAATCGCCGCAAAGAGATCCCTCGCGAGCATGATATCGACCATGGATGCTTCGTCGATGATCAGCGCGTCGTAGGGGAGGGGGTTGCGTGCGTTAAAAACGAAGTCCGATGTGGTTGGGTCGTACTTAAGGAGTCTGTGGATGGTACTCGCTGGCGCCGCGGTAACCTGCGACATCCGTTGAGCGGCGCGTCCAGTGGGTGCCGCGAGGGCGAAGGCGAGCCCCGCTTTCTCAAAGAGGATGGTGAGCGCTTTGATGATAGTCGTCTTTCCGCATCCAGGGCCTCCCGTGATGATAAGGAGAGGGTAGTGCGCCGCTGATTCGACCGCTACCTGTTGTTCTGGTGAGAGGCTGAGGCTGAGGCTCTTCTGCGCCTCTTCGATACACCGCACGACCGCCTCTCCTCCAAGCGCTTGATGCGCCCTGGGTTCGGTGCGCTCCGCGATAAACCTCGCGACGGCATCCTCGGCGCGGTCGAAGTGATTGAGAAAGATCCCCTCGCCGTACGCGGTCAAGTTGTGTTCTGAGAGGAGGTTGTCGAGGTGGTCCCCTAAGTTGTGTGTCTCATCGACACCGAGCAGGTTGCGCGCCCGGTCGAGGAGTACCTGACGGGTGAGGTAGCAGTGGCCTTCGTCGGACGCGTCCTCAAGGGCGTACCATATGCCGGCTCGGAGCCGTTTCGCCCCGTGTGGGCTCATGCCCAAGTTGAGCGCGATGGTGTCGGCGGTTTGGAATCCTATCCCGCGAATGTCGCGGGCGAGGGTGTAGGGATCGTTGGTGATGATGTCGATCGTCTTGTTCTTGTACCGCTCGTAGATCTTCGCGGAGAGGTTCGGGGAGATTCGGTGTTCAACGAGAAATCGAAGGATCCGATCGAATTCGGTTTGCGCTGCGAGCGCGGCTTGCAGAAGTTCCGCCTTCTTTTTCCCAACTCCCGCGAGGGCGGCGACTTTATCTGGTTCCGTTCGAATGACGTCGAGCGCCGCGCTTCCGAACTCTTTGACGATCCGCTCCGCTGTTTTCTTGCCGATGCCGTTTATCAAGCCACTGGAGAGGTAGCGCTCTATGCCTTCAGCGGTGGATGGTTGGGTTTCTATGAGCGACTGAAGGGTGAATTGGCGACCGAACTTCGGGTGCAGGATGAAGGTTCCCGTCATCGTGACGTATGAACCAACCCTGGCGTTGGGGCACATCCCCACAACCGTGACACGATCGGGGGGATGGTCCAGCGTGACCTGAATCACCGAGTAGCCGTTCTGAGCGTTTCGGAAGGTGACGCGATCAACGGTACCGTGAAGGGTCTCAGTTTGTTGCGTCTGCTCGCCACTCATTAGTCGATTTTTTTCAGGCCATGCCACCAGCTTGACGAAGATACGTTCGGGAGTTCTTCGAGGAGCACCTTCGCTGACTTCGTTTTGAGACGTTGCCGAGCGGCTTCGAACCACTCCGACGCATCGTCATAGCCCCGCTCCATATACTCGCGCGCCCGGACCGCGAGTTCCAAGAGGTCCGCGTCCTTGGCGATGATGCCGGCTTCCGTATTTTTGTCCTCTATCTGGTGCCACAAGGTGAGGACATCGTCTCCGGCATCTCCGAGGCGGGATACCTGCTCGCGGACGGCGGTCGCTTCATCCGCGGTGACGTAACGGTTGGCAAGCTTATGGATATCGCCGATGCGGGTCTCCCCGATGTCGTGAAAGACGAGCATGGTGGCGACCTCGTTTGGGTCCTTGTACCCCTCGAGCTTGGCCAGGACCCACCCGATCTGGGCCGCTCGAAGGGAGTGGTCGGCGATACTTTCTGGGTTTTCCATCCCCAAAAGGCGCCAGCCCTCCCGCTTAACCCGCGATAATTGGCCCATCTCGAAGAAAAACTTAAGGATCTCTTTTGATTGCATACGAGGGAAGGTAGCAGATGGCGGCAGGCTCCACCAAGGACTTCTTACAGATATAGGGTTGTAAATCTTGATCTAGTTCCCAACTTGGCGTATTTTCCCCTCCTCAGTTCATGAGTGTGCGCTAGTAGCTCAGCTGGTAGAGCAGGAGACTCTTAATCTCTTGGTCCGGGGTTCGAATCCCTGCTGGCGCACCAGTTTCTTTTCTATTCGAACTTGGCTTCGCCAAGATTCGAATGACGACCAGGGTGGGCCCTGGACCCCGACGACAACTTTTCTATCCGAACTTGGCGGAGCCAAGATTCGAATGACGACCAGGGAGCCCCCTGGACCCCCACGACAACTTTTCTATCAAAACTTGGCGGAGCCAAGATTTTGATGACGAACGCTTTTCTTTCTATATGAACTTGGCTGCGCCAAGATTCATATGACGACCAGGGTGGGCCCTGGACCCCGACGAAATTACATTATTCTAATCGGCCTTGATCGGTGCGGGATCTGTGTATCCGGAGCGGCTGTGTTGAAAATCAACATTAAATTGATTGGAATTGAGCATTATCTCTGAGCATAGCGTTTAGGATAATGATTGTTTTCCGCATAGCCGCTACCAGAGCGACTTTGTTAG
>JAIXPR010000284.1 GCA_027486155.1 Pseudomonadota bacterium
AAAACCTCGCTGGCAAACGCATGAATCAAGAAGTTACGGGCCTCCTCTCGTCCGATACCTCGTGAACGGAGATAGAACAAAGCATCCTGATCGAGCTGCCCTACGGTCGCCCCGTGGGTACACTTCACATCATCAGCCCAAATCTTGAGCTGAGGACGGGTCTCGATGCTCGCGTTCGACGAGAGCAGGAGAGCTTGGTTCGACTGGAAGGCGTTCGTCTTTTGAGCGATCTGGTCGACCGTGATCGTTCCGGAGAATACACCGCGACTCGAGTCGGCGTAGATACCCTTGAAGTGCTCGCGACTCTCGATCGAGGGCTCAATGTGGTGGATCTCTGTCGCGTTATCGACGTGTTGGTTTCCGTTAAGAACGGAAAGTCCGTTGAGTACCGCGTTGGCAGCACTACCCCTCAGATTCGCGGTCACGTTATTACGAACGAGCGCGCCGCCGAAGGAGAAGATGTGCGTAGCGACGTTACCCGAACGCCCCTGCGAAATAATCGTGTTCGATACGTGATTCGCGGAAACCGCCTCCTGCTGAACTTTGTAGTAGTCCACATGCGCGTTGTCCGCCGCGAGGATCTCAGCTACCGGAAGAGAGAGATAGCTCTCTCCGCCCGTCGTACCATGACTCTCAAGGATCGTGATCTGGGAGTTCTCGGCGGCTCTCACAAAAAGTCGCGGAGCGACAACACATCCCGAACTCTTGGCTGTCGCGACATGTACGATGTGAATCGGCTTCGAGACGATCGCGCTCTTTTCAACGACGATTGCGATACCGTCGGTAATCAACGCTGTCGCAAGCGCCGCGAACGCGTCCTCGTTATGAGGAGCGAGCGATCCGACACCATCGACCGCCCCTTCGCTCATACGAACGATTTGAGCGCCGACCATAGATTCACTTGAGGAGTGCTCCGCTGAGAAGACCCCGTCGATGAAAACGAGGGTGTGCGCCGAGAGTCCTTCAATCAGGAAGGGCTTGAGCACTTCAGCGGCAACGACTCCACTTTCAGGAGCGGTCAGCGCGTAGGCACCTTTCGCTATCGACTCAGTGTTCGTGTACTTCCATCCCTCCATTCGAGGTGTTGGAAACAGAACTTTCGAGAATACGCTCTCCGCTTCACCGATAAGGGTGCTCAGCGATCCGAGCGCTCCCTGTCGTTTCTTGACCTCAGCGAGGGCGACGCCCGTCCAGCTTTGCGTGGCGACTACGCCATCTTTTGGTTTAGTAACAGCACTCATGAGATACCCTTACGCGGCAACAGACTCTTTAAACGCGGCATAGCCGTGGGTCTCAAGCTCAAGGGCGAGCTCTTTACCACCTGACTTCACGATACGGCCATCGACCATCACGTGAACAACGTCAGGCACGATGTAGTTAAGGAGTCGTTGATAGTGGGTGATTACGAGCATGCCGTTCTTCTCTGAGCGAAGCTTGTTTACGCCATCCGCTACGATCTGCAGCGCGTCTATGTCGAGGCCTGAATCGGTCTCGTCGAGGATACAGAGTTTCGGCTCAAGAACCGCCATCTGGAATACCTCGTTGCGCTTCTTCTCTCCACCGGAGAAACCTTCATTCACGGCGCGCTTGAGCATCTCATCATTGAGCTCAAGGTTCTTCGCTTTCTCCTTCACGAGCGCGGCGAAGTCACGCACGGACAACGTTGGCTGTCCACGATGCTCACGGATTGAATTAAGCGCGGTGCGCAGAAAGTACGTGGTAAGAACACCTGGGAGCTCAACTGGGTACTGGAACGCGAGGAAGAGTCCCTCACGAGCGCGAACCTCTGGATCGAGCTCAAGGAGGTCCTTCCCCTCAAAGGAGACGGAGCCTTCCGTGATCTCGTATCCATCCTTGCCGCCGAGAATATTGGCGAGGGTGCTCTTCCCTGAACCGTTCACTCCCATGATGGCGTGAACCTCTCCTGGTTTGATCTCAAGGTTAATTCCCTTGAGGATCTCCCTTCCCTCTCCCTCTACGCGGGCGTGTACATTTGAAATCTTCAACAAGCTCATACTACCTCACTATCCTACGCTTCCTTCGAGACTGATTTCCAAGAGCCTTCGCGCTTCAACCGCGAACTCCATCGGCAGCTCATTTAATACTTCCTTACAAAAGCCGTGAACGATCATCGAAACCGCGTCCTCCGTGGAGATTCCACGTTGGTTACAGTAGAAGATCTGGTCCTCTCCGATCTTGGACGTTGAAGCCTCGTGCTCCACCGTCGCTGTTGGGTTCTTCACCTCGATGTATGGGAAGGTGTGCGCGCCGCACTCATTGCCCATGAGCATCGAATCGCATTGAGAGAAGTTTCGAGCCCCTTCGGCGCTCTTCATCATCTTCACGAGACCACGATACGCGTTCTGGCTTCGACCAGCGGAGATACCCTTCGACACGATTGTGCTCTTCGTGTTCTTGCCGATGTGCACCATCTTGGTTCCGGTATCCGCCTGCTGCTTGTTGTTGGTAATGGCGACTGAGTAAAACTCGCCGACTGAGTTATCACCCTTCAAGATACAGCTTGGATATTTCCATGTGATCGAGCTTCCTGTCTCGACCTGCGTCCACGAGATCTTCGAGTTCTTTCCAGCGCAAAGGCCACGCTTCGTCACGAAGTTGTAGATACCGCCCTTGCCATCTTTGTCGCCTGGATACCAGTTCTGGATCGTTGAATACTTAATCTGCGCGTCACCGAAAGCGACGAGCTCAACCACAGCGGCGTGGAGCTGATTCTCATCTCGCATCGGCGCGGTGCAACCCTCCATGTAGCTCACATAACTCCCCTCATCAGCGATGATGAGGGTTCGCTCGAACTGCCCAGTCTTAGCGGCGTTAATTCGGAAATACGTGGAGAGCTCAAGTGGGCACCGCACTCCCTTTGGAATGTAGCAGAACGAACCATCAGTGAAGACCGCGGAGTTGAGCGCGGAGAAAAAGTTATCTGAGTGCGGAACGACCGAACCGAGATACTTCTTCACAAGCTCAGGGTGATTTCGGATCGCCTCTGACATCGAACAGAAGATGACCCCTACCTCTTCGAGCTGCTTCTTAAAGGTTGTGACAACGGATACCGAGTCAAACACCGCGTCAACCGCTACACCGGCGAGGGCTTTCTGCTCATGAAGCGGAATGCCGAGCTTCTCGTAGGTTTTGAGGATCTCAGGATCGACTTCATCGAGGCTCTTGAGCTCAGGCTTTTGCTTCGGAGCCGAGTAGTACACAACATCTTGGTAATCGATCGGAGGATAGTTCACGAAGGCCCAATGCGGCTCCTTCATCTGACGCCAGGTCTCATACGCCTTAAGGCGCCACTCAAGCATCCACTCCGGCTCCTCTTTCTTCATGGAGATAAAACGGATGATGTCCGGATTGAGCCCCGGAGGAGCCGAGTCTGTCTCGATATCGGTATAGAAGCCGTACTTGTATTCCTGATTGGTATAGGTATCGAGGACGTCCGTACTCATAATGGTTGTTTCCTAAATCCTTCGCACTTCTATTAGCTGGGGATCCTTCACGGCTCCCAGCCCGGGGTCGGCAGCAGTATACCCAGAACGAAATTCCAAGTCGGCTTGGCCGCTGAGTTTTTCTTAAAATCGAGTAACTCTTTGAGTTGTGTCCCTGAGGGTAACAATCTTGAGCAATTTATTCAAGTATAGCACAGGATGGGATCATCCCTGAAACAACCAATATCATCAATGGGTTACGGCAAGCTTGGTCGTTTGCAACTCTTACTCAGTGACCACCACTGATACCCCCGGAAAGGTAGGAGCGGGCGAGTCGGGAAGCTGGATGAGCCACCGTAGCAGACTCTGGTAAAAACGGAAGAGCGGTATCTGCTCCGCGACCTGAAGACGGATCTCCTCACGACGACTCTTGAAGCCCGCATGACTCTCTCGGGTAAGGTGCTCCCGCTCCCGCCAGAAATTGGACAGTGGCTGTACCTGCACCTCGAACATCCTGCCTCCCCACGTCACAACTGACTTCATCGCCTCCCAGCCGCTATTCTTCTCGACGTTGCGAATGTAGTCCTTGGTCTCTACAAACGAGAGCCCGGTCATCGAGGGGTTCGAACTCTCCCCTACCGCCTGTAGTTCGTTCGAGGACCATGAGAGGCGCTCAAGCTCCTGGTGTAATTTCAGAACCTCCTCGGGATTTCCGACGACTATCTTCACGCCGAACACATCTTTGACGTAGTAGCTGAGGTGTCGAAGCTCCTTGTCTCGTGTCACGAGGGAGTCGAGTCCAAAGATCTCATCCACCACCTTATTCCACAACTCCTCCTCGGCCTTGATACGGCTGATGATCTTATGAACTCCGTACGAGTTTGGTTGCGTTGGTTGGTACTCGACCATGTTGGCCACAAGGATCGGAGAAACCCATGTGTGACCGTCAAAATACCTTAATTTCCGCAGCTGCCTATTTCCGAGATCGAGGTCGATGGTAGAATACAGATCGTGTCGCGAAAGGATCTGAGTGAGCGTAAAGCGTTCGTGCGTCGTGGGCGTTTCTCCGAACACAACGCTTTGAAGTTGATACTGTCCAACGAAGGAATTACAGAAAAGCTCGCATAATCGATGGAGCCCCTCCTCACCTTTTCGAATCATGCGATCGAAGGCTGCGCGGCACTGCTTCAAATGCGCGCGAGAGAACGCCAATTCGCAGTTACGATGAGGATTCCGCTCAAGCTCCTCTCGAACCTTGCTGAGGTACGCGACGAGGTCGTTGAGGAGTGGCTCTTGGCTAACCATCCAGAGAGGAGAGCGTTGACGGACCTCGTAATCGAGAATGGCGCTTTGATTCGCTACAGCGGCGTCAGCATCGGTTTCACTCATTAGGTGTTCCTCACGTGCGGACCCTTTATGGCGGAGTCCGCTACCTCTCGGTGTACCATGGCATCGCGGAATGGAACACCTTTACTCACTTCGTTCCCTCACGAGAACCGCTCAGGCTCAATTCGTATCGCACTTGAGGTGACGCCGCGATAAGCGGCAGGAGGGGCAAAGCCCCTGGGCTCAAATGCCAAATGAGAAAAACGGTGCAGGTACGGGGTGACGCCGCGACCAGCGGCAGGAGGGGCGAAGCCCCTGGGCTCAAATGCCGAATGGGAGAAATAGCCCCTGGGCTCAAATGCCGAATGGGAATAAGAGTGCACGGCCTGAGGGAATCGAACCCCCAACCTGCGGATTTGGAATCCGCTGCTCTACCAATTGAGCTAAGGCCGTAAATCGTGGGTGAGTCTAGCACATTCTCGTGGAATTGGAACAGATTGCGCTCCCGTCCCTGAGCACTATGAAGGTTTAGGGTGAAGCCGCGATATGCTTCGAGCGAGCGAAACTGCACCCGAGTGTCGAGCGGGATAGAGGGCGACACCGCGATCAGCGACAGGAGGGGCGAAGCCCCTGAACTCAAATGCTGAATGGGACAGACCGGGGTGAAGCCGCGTTCAGCGGCAAGAGGGGCGAAGCCCCTGGACCCGAACGTCGAGTGGGAAACATGATCGAGTGGGAAACATGGTG
>JAIXPR010000299.1 GCA_027486155.1 Pseudomonadota bacterium
CCTCGAAGATCAGCGACGCGCGACACCTGGACGGTGTCACCGTTCTCAATTCGGGCGCGAAGTGGGGGGCGGTGCGCCGCCTGAGGACAGAGTGTCGACAGCGTTACTCGATCACGGGGAGCCGAGCCGGTAAGGGAACACGGTGTCGGGAGGACGATGTACGGTGTTCGATTCGCGAGCCGTTTGTAGTTCCACACCCCAGCGAAGTCACTCTTGAGTATCGCGGCATCTCCCTCCACGACATACAACGTTCGACCGAATCGAGAGAGCCGGGGCTCCCACAACGCGCGAGCAGCTCTTTGCCGAGCGGCGGAGAGGCGCGTCATCGCTGGCAACTTCGCGAAGAATGCTCTCCATGTAATCCACTGCGGACTCGACTCCACGGCGCACGCTTGAATCACCGGCTGGCCAGACGGCAACGTTCCAACCCAGCAGAGGGAGCTATCGGCCTGCTCAATAAAGCGCGTGACGTCGGCATACGACGACGCGTTCGTATCAAGAACCTCTACCTTTGAAATGACATCACCGGGTCGAATTCGAAATCTCCCGAGCCGCGCGAGTTCACGCAACGGGACACGGTGGCTCGTTTTTTCAAGCAGGAGAGTTCCTCGGGGTGGAGTCGTGTTGACGCGAGCGGGTGTCGAAGTGGGAGTAATGATGCTGAGTCGCAGCGGCGTTCCCAGGGCTACCATAAGCCCGACGCTCATTAGCGCCATACAGAGCTTTATCAGAGGTTCCCGCCCGAGGCGCATATACAAGCAACTCCCCTACATCCAAGGGGATATCGGCCAACTATCTTTCAAAGTTGAGTGAAAAGGGTTTTAACGACCCATGGTGCAACGACTATGCTGGACGCCCTATGACGCGGGTCAGAGCCGGTACCAAAGCACCAAGGTCCATGGCACAAGGGCCAATGTGACGTAAACCGCTGACAGCAAGAGGATTATCGGTCGGATCCACTTGCGCCTATGGGCGGCTATCGTGATAAGCGCGACGCTCAAGAGCGCCCCGACTTTTGCCATACAGATCCCTGGTACCAGTCCATACGCGTAGATCATGTCGCGAATCAAACCGTTCCCCTCCATCTCAACCCCGAGAAGAAGGAGCCCGGTGTAGGTGAGTATACCATCCAGGATTTGGCAGAGGATAAGAGTAGCCCCTAAAAGGAGCGCTTTACGGGAGAGGGAGAATGTCTTCTTCGGTGTGCGAACCCTCATGAGCAATGTCGGGTTGCGCCGTATCACCCCGCGAAGGGTAATGTGCTCGGTTTCGCCAGGGACGATGTCAAACTTGATAGGCATAGCAAAGTACCGTATCCAATAAAGCGGCTCTCTACGAGAAAAACTGAAGGAAGCGGGCCGCTTTCGCTTAGTTCATGCGCATCCTCAACCCGATCCTAGGCTCTTAAGGGGTGCGAATCGCACCGGAAACAACAACGCAGTCCCCTCTAGGTGCTATGAATCCCCTGATCCACTACCCTCCGTGCCCCTCCCCGCGGGGGGAGCGACAACTCTTCTTCGAACGGAGAATCTATGCGGATTCCTCTCCAAGGTTTTGAGGGTCGCCATATCTTCGATGTTTAGCTCGCCTGAGCATCGGGGCCACGCGAGTCGCGAGCAGGTAGTACGCAGTTCCGATGAGATTCGGGCGAAATATGAAACAATTCGCGTGAGGACGAACGTCGCACGACCAAAGAGCCTTGTATCGTGCCCGTGGTCCGAGCTGGTCGTACTTCTCAATCCCTCTGTCAGCAAGGTCTTGAATCGCCAAGAGAGCCATTACCTGGCCGGGGCCAAATTTGGAGAGCTCCTCTTCATACGTGATCTTTGGTGAGTAGCATCTATTGTTACTAACCAGTGAAAGCTCCATAGCGATCCGCTTTCCATTCAGCTTGAGCGCGCACATACGAACGTGCTTCTTTGCGTCCGCGCGAGTCAACATCCGGCGATAAAAGTCCACGATAGTATCGTCGCATCGAATGGCGCCCCCCGCCCTTCCCTTCCATCCCGCGCCCTCAAGGCGAAGGAACTCCTGGAAGAACTCCTCGTCGAAATGTTCTAACACCTCAAACGAGACCTCGCCGTGCTCGCGCAATTTCTTCAATTTGCTTTTGACCCGATTTCGATCCTTTCTGTATCGCGCGGGACAATTCTGCAGACCATCCTTCGCGCCAGCGGGCACGTTCAGATATGGACTCAAAAGGGTTGGCCATCGGGCGACCAGATAGCCGTTTCTGTCGGCGTGCCGCATGAGAGCCTCAAAACCACCCCCTTCAGGAACGCCATGCGCCTCGATAACGGTCCAGGAGGTATCGTCTTCAAGAGCTCTCCACGCCGCTTCGGCTATCTTGTCCTTGTTGTGCGATTCACAGATGAAATCAAAGCGACAGGAGTGAATGCCCGACAGGCTCATCAACGAACGAGCTGGAAACCTTCCCCAAAAGCGCCGAGAGCGCATGAAAGGTAAAATTCCTTTGAGTTCGTCACCCTCCCGCACAAGGACGAAGGGCGCGGGTTTCCCACCATGAAAGGTCTCCATGAATGCCCGAAACCAGTACGGTTGAAAAAATGGAT
The DNA here is from genome assembly GCA_027486155.1 of Pseudomonadota bacterium. Lineage (GTDB taxonomy): Bacteria > Bdellovibrionota_C > UBA2361 > UBA2361 > OMII01 > OMII01. The sequence goes on from JAIXPR010000299.1 coordinate 2,574, forward strand.
CCGAGAAATCGCCGCGTGTGGTTAGCTCCTCCCATTCAGGTTCAATCCGATCAAGGTCAGAGAGGGTTAGATTGGCGAAGGTGGTGGAATAACACGGACGGATATCCACCGATTGGAAAGGAACGCGAGCTTCGGGTGTTGCGTCGGGAAAAGCGGTTTCGGTCATAACATCTCGTGCAGCCTTTGGTTGTGAAAACGGTAACCTTAGAAATGGAGATACCGTATGAGCCTCCATATGGCTTGGGGCATCCGACGCTAAAATTTTCTCCTCGGAGGTCGAGGCGGAGGTGAACTAGCGAAGTGAGCGGGCTCCAAAAGGTGCGTAGAACCTCTGAGCAAATAGGACAACGCAACATAATGTTTACAATGTCTAGCTCACGTGAAGCGGTTCTCCCACATCGCCTCACTGCGGCTAAGGCCCCACATTTCCGAGAGAAATGTCCGATACCGTCCCCTGCTCAGAGCTAGTCTTGTAGGCCCCCCTTTATGCGTGGTAAGAGCGCTGCAAGATGATCAGACGCATGTTCAAACGGTTCGCTATCGCTCTTGGTATTATCGGTTTCATCACCTTGGTATGGGCAAACCGTACCGGCAGATTAGCCATATCCCCCTTTGACCACGGAGGAGTTCTCACTCCCGTATCTGAAGCGACGCCATGGAAGAAAGACTCAGTCCCTGTTCGAGTCGGCATCTTCGCTGAGAACGTGTACGACTTTAATATGACAACCCAATCCTTCGCCGCGGAGGGACTTGTGTGGATACACTGGGGGCCAGCGTTTCAGGAGGTCCTTGACGCCGAGGGGGTGACGATCGAACAGGTGATTCACCCAGTGAACCGGGTTAATTCCTGGGACTGGATGATGAAGCCCTTCTATCCAAAGCCCCTTCAAACTCCTGGCGGAGACCACTACCAACTTATTCGGTTCGCCGGCCGTTTTTACGTCGATCAGATAGATCTGCACCGATATCCATTTGAGAAACTCACGGTACCAATCATTTGGGGCCTTAACGTGATGAGCGATGTGTTTAGCGCGGATAAGGTGCGTATTATCGCCGACCACGCGCAATCGGGTGTGGGCTCCTTCATCGATGTTATCGGGTTCGCGACTGATAAGTACGATGTGAATGAATACGTTCAAACCTACCCGACAAGTTTTGGCTACAAAGACGCGGGGCAGAAGAGCCAGACCCCTTTCAGTCAGGTGCGCCTTGAGGTCACCTACCGAAAGGCCCCCCTCGCCTCAATTCAGCAGTTCATTCTGCCGCTCCTGATCGTCATGCTTATCACCCTCCTAGCTCCTAGCCTAGCGGCCTCTTTGTGGGATGTTCGGATTGCGATCCCATCAACAGCGCTTCTGACGTTGGTATTTCTTCAACAGACATATCGGCAGAATCTGCCTCAACTTCCCTACGCGACCTACCTCGATCAGATCTATGTCACATGCTACATGGTAACCTTTTGTCTCTTCTGTCTCTTTGTGTGGGCATCGAACACCCTCGATACGTGTCCCGAGGCCGAACGGGCAGAGACGATAGCGCGCCTTAATAAAGTCGATTCGTGGTTTCAGATTGTGTGCGTCGTCTTCCTGGTATCGACCACTGCTTTAAACTGGTTCTTTCCGTTAAAATTTTAGGGACCTCCCGCTGAGGCGCATTGAAACTCCGGCCGGAGGATCTCGGTATCCCGGAAACAAAGTGGAGCTGCTCACAGGAGGAGCATGCCCAGAGCCTCGCGTACGAATCTGACAGCTACGCACTCCGACGACGATGCGGTATGCTGCCTGCATGCGAGATTCATCTAATGGGATAGCGGCGACAACCTTCGCGATATGTATCGGGCTCCTTGTGTTGGGCCTTGTCGCTTTTCCGATCTACCAGGGGCTCATAACCGGCGGCTACATCTTCTACACAACAGGGACAGACGAGGCCAGCCACCTCTCATTTTCGTACGCGGACTATGTCACTACAGGTTCGGGTCGTATGCGGTATTCCAGCTACCTCGTCCTGCTGCTGCACAAACTCGGACTCGGGGGTGGATATATCAATCTCTGTTTCGATATCGTGTGCGCCGTCCTCTCTCTTATCTTTACGAAACGGGCGTTCGTCAAGTTCGGGTATGCGCTACCGATCGCCCGTTGCGCGGCACTACTCCTGTTTATCCTCCCACTCCTTTTCACCCCGTTTAACCCCCTTGTCAGCCTTCTATCATCGCTTCACTTCGATCCAGGGGTCATGACGTGGGTGAGCATCCCATGGAACCGAGAGACTCCGTTCATTCGCTCACCAGAGCCTCAAATGTCGTGGCTTATCGTGAGCGCGGCAGTAAGCGTTACCGCCGGTAGCCGCTTTCTGCCGTGGGCTCTTCTTCTCATATCCCCACTTCTCTACACCTTTGTGCAACTTCCGATCATCTTTGTGGCCCTAACCCTTCTCGCACTCAGGCGTGTAAGTGTGCCTACCGCTCTGATCACAAGTTTTCTTATCTGTTCCTTGATGACGGTCGGATACAACGCGCTCGTTGGAGAGTCGCCGCTCTCACGCTTCTTCATTGTGTCACATCTTCCGTTAGTCTCGTTTAGCGGCTTACTGGGGTTGGCTGTATTGCTAGTTACTCGAAACCGATTACCGAAGGGCCCCCAGACCGCTCTCACCATACTCGTCGCCTCCGTATGGGCGGTCGATAACACGCAGCTCATCAGTGGGTACCTCGTAACTCCAGTCAATTTCGAGAACTATTGGGGAGTCGCGGTTCTTGGGTGCGTGACCACCCTGCTCATCGTACACCTGGCCAGCCATCCTCGGTACTGGGTCGGTTTCACGATGGCGCTCTACGCCGCGTTCAGTGTGACGATATTCGCCAGCAACAACGCCATCTTTAAACGCTTGGAGCGCCCTCGAGAGGTCCTACCACAGATCTCGACCTCATCGGCTCAGCTAGCGTGCGACGATCTCTATCTCACCACCTACCTCGATCTCGTTCATCCGATGCAGCCACCGACGGTTTTCTCGTGGACTCGGACACTCAATCTCTCCTCAGATGTCGCCTACGATGACTATCTATGCTCGAAGGAGCTTATACAAAAGATGGGACCTCCGACATCTGACGATTTCGCACCGATCTTTCATGCGCTCGATTGGGGTTTTGAGAGACGGGGCGCCGATATGTTCATGTCGATCGGTCGTCAACCGATCCCCACTTTTCCTAAACGAGAGGGAACCAAGGACACGAGCTGCGCTCGACGGGAGCTCGTGGTTGTTAAGACAAGAAAGGGATCGTAGGGCTGGGAGGAGGCTGTCCGCTTTGGCGTAATCCCGAGTACCACCATGAGGAGTCCACGTTAGAGCGAGTGGAGACTACGAGCTCTCACTCAATCGCTCTAGTTCGCTGACGTATCTCTCCACAACGGTGAACGCGGTACCGTACATAGTTCGACTCGTGATATCGATATCGACCATCTCAAAGAGCTCTCGCGGAGAACGTGAACTGCCCGCGGAAAGAAAACGGAGATACTTCTCACGTATGCCAGGCTCTCCATTAAGGATTCGCTGTCCGATAGTCATCGCGGCGCTGATTCCGATGGCATACTGGAAGAAGTAGTATGGCGCGTAAAAATGACAGAACGCGCCCCACTTCATTCCGAGACGTTCTGGGTCAAACGATATCGCGCCGTCGTAGGCCGCCTCGAAAGCGGTCACCGTCGCCTTACGAATATCGCTCGCTCCCACTGCGCCACCCC
>JAIXPR010000120.1 GCA_027486155.1 Pseudomonadota bacterium
CTGTCGTTCACCACCGTGAACGACAGATTGGTACATGGCAACCTCTTCGGGGCTTCCGACGATAAAGGCTGAGCGTTCGTGAATATCCCCCGGAATAACCTCAACTATGCGCTCTGTACCATTAATGGCGGCCCCACCAGCCTGCTCCATGATGAATGCCAACGGCATGCACTCGTAGAGCAACCGTAATCGACCGTTCGGTCGCTTGCTGTCAGCTGGATAGAGAAATATACCGCCCTTGCGAAGGGTCCGATCGAAATCCGCGACCAACGACCCCACATATCGGCCCGTATAAGGGCCCTTCGGAGTGGCTGTCTCCCTTTTCAGGCATTCAACGAAGTCTTTGACTCCCTGGGTCCAGTAGGCGGTATTTCCCTCATTAACGCTGTAGATGCTCCCCGTTTGAGGGACCTTGATATTTTCCTCGGTGAGAACGAATTCCCCAATGCTCGGGTCGAGGGTAAAGCTGTGAACACCGCTTCCCGTACTGTATACAAATGAGGTTTTCGCTCCGTAGACCGAATAGCCTGCGGCAACGATCGAGGTCCCCGACTGACGAAAGTCATCCAAGGCAGCCGCTCGAGAGAGATCCTTCCTCTTGAAGATGCAAAAGATCGTGCCCGTGGGAATGCTCGACCCAATATTCGACGATCCATCGAGAGGATCAAACGCGAGCACATACTTCCCCTCACTATGAGATGCGTCCGTGGAGATAACGCTATCTCGCTCCTCGGAGACTAAAAGTCCGAAGTGCCCTGAGGAGCCCAAGACCTCCACCAGTACCTCATCGGCCTCCTCATCAAGCACCTTCACCTCGTCACCGTGCAGGTTTGTCTCACCGGTATATCCATGGAGCCCCTTGAATCCTGCGGTCGCGACCATCTGACTTATGAGTTTCACTCCGAGCGATATCGATACCAGGAGATCAGAGAGCTCTCCGGTGCTGTCGGGGTATCGTCTTCGTTGAGCGTGAATGAAGCGACTGAGCGTTTGAGTAGGAATCATCGGATTCGAGCCTGCCTTTCGATACAAAGAGCGGTGCCGGTCAAACTATCCAGCGCTCCTGTTGTAGACGGTACGCGCCATCAAAAAGCGCTCGAGGAACGAGAGGGTCACAACGAAAAAGGAGGGGCTCAAGATTCTACCGTCCCGGGTCAATCCGGTAATGGAATCAGCGAGGCCTCACACGCGATATCAACAGTATATCGATCATCTGTGGTTCCACCCAAGATAATTTGCTTCGCGGTACCTAGGAGGATGACCGCCCTACCCGCGCCAGCCAACCGTAACCCCCTCAAAGCACGGGTTCTTTGTGATCGCACTCTGTCTGGAGGACACCTGAAAGCAATCCGTAGGTTTTAAACGGTAACTGAGGAGAGTCGCCTGATAGTTCCGGGTTGCGGCGACTGAGGAAGCGTAATAACAAACTTGGCGCCACTCGGTTGATTATCAAAAACCCGAATCTCGCCTTGATGTTCAGAGATAACCGAACTCACGATCGCCAAGCCGAGACCGGTCCCCCCCCGTTTGGTGGTGAAGTACGGCTCGAAGATACGGTTTTTATCGGACGGCGATATCCCTGGCCCATTATCGGCTATCTCGACGACCGCTCGTCGCGCCTTTCTATCAAAAAATAGGTTCACCCGAACATCGGGTCGGCCCTGAGCTTCCTCATGCGAGATAACGGCGGCCACCGCGTTGTTAAGGATATTTATCAACACTCCTCGAATCTGCTCCGGATCGATCAACATCTCTGAGATACGCTCATCTCCAGAGAGGGAGAAAGCGATGGTTGGGTGTTGCGCCGTGAAATTAGATAGGGTCGCCCTCACCAACGCGGCAAGATCGGTCGACACAAACTGAGCCATCGGCATACGGCCATACTCAGAGAACTCATTCGCGAGCCGTTTAATGATCTCGACGTGCTCCACTATCGAACGAGTGCAATCGTCAACAGATTCGGACACCGAGGTATTCCTCAGCAATCGCTCAAGGCGTTGGGCTGATAGTTGCAGCGGTGTCAGGGGATTTTTAATCTCATGTGCGATACGTCTCGCCACATCTCTCCACGCGGCGAGGTGTTGCGAGCGAGAGAGCTCGGTGATGTCGTCGAACAGAAGGACGAAGCCGAGTGACAAGCCTTCAGCTCCAACGATACGCCCCGCGGTACATACCACAAGCATCTCTCGACCACCGGTATGAACTCGCATCTCCACCTCGGCGACAGCGCTTCCGTCGGATGAATCGGCGATTCGCATCGCCTCGATGATGGGCGATACCGCTTCATAATCAACGGGACGGAGAAGATCGGAGAGCAGCGCACCCTCTTTGTAGTTTACGTGATCAATCTCTAGGAGCGCACCAGCGGCGCTATTCACCGCGGTCACTCGCGACGCGGTGTCGAGAGAGATAACACCTACGGCTAAATTGGAAAGAATCGTGTCTATGAGAAGTCGCCCACGCTCCGCGGTGTCTCTCGATGAGCGAAGATCCCGCAACATCTGATTGAACGAACTAACGAGAAACCCGATCTCATCGTCGCGCATTGGCGGGAGCTCGAAATCGTAATTTCCGCGGGCGACACTTTTTGTCCCCTCGGCTAGCTTCTGGATCGGCCCGGTTATCTGCTTTGATACGAAGAAGGCTACCCATATAGCGCCAAAGATAGTGATCAAATTGAACAGAGCGAGGGTCAGAAAGAAGTTACTCTTGAGGGGATGTTTTAACGCTTTGAGCCCCTCGTATTCTTGGAACGATTCATTGACAATTCGCTGAGCATGAACCAACTCAGGATCCATCCGATAAGACACAATCAGGATCTTCTCCCCAAGGACACCGTACCAACGGATAAATTGCCCTGCCCCCCGCTCCTCGACTCGGATAGCAGACTTGGCGCGAAGCGCCTCCTTAATGGCGGCCGCCGAAAGCGGCGGCTCCTGAAAGGACTCGACCTGCGCGGTAGGATGAGAGGAGTCCTCAAGAACGGCTCCGGTGGGCTCCACAACCTTAATCGAGAAGAGGTCGTTGCGCATTCGCAACTCCTCAAGACGAGCGAGGGGTGGGATCGTAGCGCCACTGCGGGAAAGGATATCATCCCTCAATCGCTCCCCCGTGGTCTTTACCGAAAGCTTCACCCCAGCGACGTGCTGGCGTGCAATCGACAGGGAGCTGGTGACGGCGTTCTCGACGTGCGTACTAAAAAAAAGCTCAACAGCTTCGTTGATCAGTCCACTCGCCACAAAGAAAGAGAGGGTCATCGGCACCAGCGCGATAAGCACAAATGACCCCATGAGGCGGGAGCGAAGCTTCGCTCCAAGAATTCCCCGCCGCCGCTCGAACATCAGCTTCACCACATTTCGACCCACCATAACGATGAGCACGAGCAAGGCCATGATATTGAGATTAACGAGGGTAAAGACTAGGAGGTTGTTAAAGAGAGACTCATCCTCAGGTTGAGAGCCGAAGAGGACAAAGCCGCCGAGCAGCGAGAGCAACACTACGCTCACGCCGAGCGCCCACGCCATCTTTCCTTGAATGAGGTTGAGCAATCTCATGGAGGTTAGTCTCTCACTCGCCACCGGCTAAACGGTGCTCCTGTGCCTGCTTTTGATGAACCGAGAAATCCATCCATCCTGAGTCCGATTCGACAACATTAATGATGCCGAACGTGAGAATCTGCGAGAGGTGCGCCACAGTTCGATTGACGCTCCCTTTACAAGCAAAAACGGTACGAGCTTGAAGATAGGCTCGGTCGTGACTCAAGAGCTCGAGTTCATCACGAGCGAGAAACGAAAGCGGGAGATTCTCAGCCGTTACAACGCTGAGGATGGCATCTTTACGAGCGGGGATCTCGACCGCCACCGGGTCCACGTCATCTCCTAATCTATCGGTCAAAACTTTGTAGCTCTCCGTTATCGAGTCGAAGGATACCGAATGATGAAGCGTTCGCTCGTCGGCGCACGCGTCCAACCAGTTACTCCGCTTGCGACACAAACGCATCTCAAAACGAAGCTTCGCCTCGCGCCCTCCCTCAAGACATTCGCTTATCTCCTCCTCGACCCCTGTCGCGCGAATGGTCACGGCTTGCATCGAGGAATCAACCCAATGGACCTGGAAAAACGTATTCCCGAGAGCAAACAAACCGAGCAGGATACATGTACGCTTAAACACCAACTTGTTCCTTCCTAAGGCTTTACTCTTTGGTAAACAACGAGCCCTGAGGGGACCGAGTTACATAGTGCCGATTTAAATGGTTGTAAGCCCGCTCCGTCGCCTCTCGTCCCCGTTTGGTACGCGCGATAAACCCCTCTTGAAGAAGGTACGGTTCGAACACATCCTCAAGTGTCTCACGGTCCTCGCCCAAAGCCGCGGCGATCGTCTCAATCCCAACTGGACCACCATCAAATTTATCGATCATCAGCGAGAGGAAAGCCCTGTCGGTACGATCAAGACCGAGACTGTCTATCTCGAGCAACTCAAGCGCTTGGCGCGCGGTTTGAGAGGTAAGAGAGCCGGCCGCGCACTCCTCAGCGTAATCACGCGCTCGCTTCAAGAGTCGATTCGCGATGCGCGGTGTCCCGCGAGAGCGAGAAGCGATCTCCGTCGCGGCCCCGTCATCACA
>JAIXPR010000281.1 GCA_027486155.1 Pseudomonadota bacterium
CTGGGACTGAATGAATACTACTTGTACTTCACCGTTCAAGACGGCAGGACATCCATTCGCGAAGCCTTCATAAACGCGCTGTGCAATCACGAGCAGGTCTCTTACGTCGGAGAGGTCGGAGGCGACTATCAGTTCGAAGTAAGATTACTGACACGGGATGCCCGCGGTATGGCGAACTTTATGGATGAAATATCGGATAAATTTCAATCCAAAGTAACCATCGCTTCAATGTGCCTAACTCACGAAGAAGAGTATTCGTCGACTATCCTCGGCCAATCGAAGTCCTCGTACAACATCCCCTCCCTCTCTTTCAGCGCCTCGGACCGCCGCGTTTCTATCGGCGAACTTGACCATAAGATCCTGTCGCTTTTTGCCGTCGAAGGCATTGAAACTGCCGCCAAATTAGCCAGGACGTTGGGAGTGCCCACCACCACCGTAAGCTACCGGTTGAGCAGAATGCACAGCAGTGGGCTGATCCCCGGTTACTATCGTTTGTGCGACGGGCGCCCGCTTGGTCTTCTGCCGATTGTATTCCTAATAGCCGGTGGCATATACACTAAAAAGCAGCGCGTCGATTTTTTGAACTACTGCAGAGCCCACAAAAATATCTGCGTTACAAATATGACCACGGGCCCCTGGCAGTCCCGCCTCCTCGCACGGGTTAGGGAATACAGCGACGTTATGTCGATCATCCGAGGACTTTCGGAAACATTCCCCGTCAACGCTCAAAGCATTCGTGTACTACCGCAACTCAACTTCTACAAAGCATGCTTGTATCCATTCCGGAATTTCAAGAGCATCGCGCCAGCCTGATACAAATCCCAATCGTTTTCCCATCGAAAACCTGACCTCCTGCTCTTGCAGCCATGCACCCACCACCTCAATAACATCACTCCAATTGAAAATTTGATTACACACGATGGGCCGGAACTATCGCTACAACCACTGCTCGCCAGTGCGTGTTCGCGTTTATCTTTGAGCAGAAAGGGCGGATGGAAGAACTCTCGCTTAAAGGGAGCAAGATAACTCGCATTCATCCGAAGTGACCAAGGAAGCTACTCCTGCAACCGCTCCCCCTCGCCTATGGCCTTCCCGTGCGGAGTAACTCCGAACATATCCTGCAGCCACATCGGTTGCTTACTGAGCGCGTAATCAAGTGACGCGGCGAGTGAGTCGCCATCACTATCGATGGCCGCTGCCACTTCTCCGTTTGCCTGGCCATGACGCCGAGCCTCGGAGAGGATGGCTTGTCGGGTTAGGAGCACCGACATCGCCCGCACCCCGGAGCTCCACCGAAAGGTCCCGGCCTGAGGAGGCGCGGTGGTTCCTCGGACCGATACTAACCGTCTACCTAGGAGCGGATGAGAAAACATCGTCTGATTGAGAGCGACCGTGGACTGTATGGTGACGAAGCTAAGGATCATCTTAATCATCTATCGACTCCGGGAACGTTGAATCCACAAAGGCGGTTTCCTTTGCCGAGTCGAATTCAGACTTCTTTTCTTCTCTCTGTAGGGTGGCTACTTGTCCCGTTTATCTTGGCCCAGGTCTGCTGATAGATCTTACGTAAGGTCCCCACCTCCAACTTATTTGAAGACCCGCCGTAAGAACTGTTGTGCTTGCACACTGCTTTGTAACCTCTGTAAAGTACGATGTAACAGCAGAGTGAGCTGAAACCACTTCCGATGTAGATTGCGGACCTACGGCACTCGGGCGGCTTCGAGAAAGTACGGTGTACCAACCGCTGCAGGCGGTCCGAAAGCCTGTTAAGCGCATCCGAGTAAACGGAGGAAGTTTGACCTGGCTGGAAACAGCCAAGCAAAACCACGAACTCAGCGCCACGATACAAGATGAATCCCCTTCCCCTCCAAGCGACATTGAGCGGGCTCACACCGGGCGTGGTCTACAATCTCTACGAGTACACATTTGACCGGATCAACGGAACGGGCACCGCAGCGGCGCTCGCAGTGCCTACTGAGAACTTCAACCAGAACGCGGCGATGGCAACGAGAAGAACTCAGTTCACTGCGACTAAGACGACGTATGTGCATAAAGTGACGAGATCATCGCGAGATATCGTTGTGTTCAGGGCGGTGCCGGCGACTGCGCCGTAGGATTGCGTTGCGAGCGTCATCCCGTGCGCTTGATGGGGGATTAAGGGCGAAGAATTGAGAGGGCACGTAACGTGCTATGTACTGGTAGTTAGAATTTTCACCAAGCACAACGACTCTCATCATCGCTTTGCACTTACTGCTATTCTTTCTTCGTCGTCCCCTAGAGGTTCATACATGGCATAGAACTTATCGAAAGCAGCTTCATCTATGTAGAGATCCCCACCACTTAAACTCTGACTACGTTGCAAACATCGCTCTTTCATAATTTTGGGATCACATTCAATTGAGTAAAGACTCGGTGCTCCCCCAAGCGCAATCACCCGATTTATTGCGTCTTGCCGGGACTTCTTCGTCCAGAATCCAAAATCAAGAATAACTGGTACGTCTATCGCTAGTAACTCGGCTGTTAATTGCCAAATCAATGCCTGGACTCGATCGTAATAGGCACCAAATTGATCCGCCGGAGGATTGTTTCCATGCAATGTAATCATAAGCTCATCTGGATTAAGGCGCATGGCGCACTTCTCCTTCGCGAGGGCTTTAGAGAAAGTTGTTTTTCCAGAGCCAATAAATCCATGAATTAGATATACCGATGCTTTTTTAATCGCCATTCGAGTCTCCTCTATCAATTTACAAAACATTTACGTTTCCGGCGAAGGTACCGACTTCCTATCTTGTTTTAAGATACAGCTTATCATTCACAATGAAACCGTCAGTCTCCGTTTCCAAAGCGTATTTGACGATGTCACTCATGCGATTAATAAACCCTCGCCCATGAAAATTAAGAGAGGTATTACAAAGCACTCCATACCCGGTTCGAGCTTTGAAAGCTTCTAGTAACGAATGGAACCTCCCGTTATTGAAAGACTCCACGCATTGCACTCGAGCCGACCCATCCACATGAGTGATTGCCTGAAGTTTCGGAGAGAGAACCTTCGAGAAATATAGCATATACGGATCGGTAGGGCCCTCAAAATGCAGACTGTAATCTTCAGCCAAGCATGCAGGCGCAACCGGTCCATACTGCTCTCTTGATTTAATTCGGTTTAATCTTTCACCGGTCTGCTTGGAGAAAGGTTCCGCAATTAGCGAACGATTGCCCAGTGCTCTCGGCCCCATTTCACACTCCCCCTGGATCCAAGCAAAGATGTGCCCCTGTGCGAGAAGATCGGCAATCTGCCCATAGTCTAATTTGTAGGAGAGAGAGGTGTCGCCTCTTTACTCGATCAGGAGATTTTTTTGCGACGATCGATCTGGGTAGATCCCCATGTGCTCGGGCTGAATCTGTACATCGTGCAGCTGGAACTTCCGCTTAAATCGATGATCCATCGAGAGGCTTTTTTGTCACACCTCGTATCGCTAGAGGAATCGTGCGCAGTCGCGGAGCTCGGTGGCGAAGGGCTGTTTGAAGTTAGAATTCTAGCGACCGGTAGAGAGCATCTCGACGGTCTCTTTCAATCGCTGGCCCAAACCTCCCCGGCCCACTTCCGTATCCGCGCCTGCGTGACCGTGCTTGAACAGGACTACTCAGGAACATCGGAACAGGATCGTAAAAACAATGCAGGCTCCTCACTCCATTTTGGGCCGCGTTCACCCAACGGTTCACCCTGCCAGCTAGATGAGAAAGATCACTCAATCCTCTCAGCTCTCGCCAATGATCGATATTTCAGCCTGCTGGAGGTAAGTCGCACCCCTAAGATACCGCCAGCTACTTTGAACTTTCGGGTCGAAAAGCTCGAGAAGGCGGGGGTTATCAAGGGCCATTACTACGTGATGGATCCGAAAGTATTTAAGGAGATGCCCATAGCCTTGCACATTCGCTCTCGTGTCCTGACTCCGAAGGAGAGAATGGCTCTGATGGATTATTGCCGAATGCACCCGAGAATAAGCCTCGTGAGCTTTCTCCTCGGAGGGTACTCAATAGAGATGTACACCCTCGTTCAGGATCAGAAGGAGGTGCGCGACATCATCGCCGACCTATCGCGCCACTTCGGAGATATCATGGATGTGCCGCAGATGATCCCTCAGATCAGCTTCGCAAAGTACACCCTCTATCCGTTTAAGAGCTTCAGCAAGGTCCGCAGTATGTTCGCCACACTGTGAGCATGCTTTGGCCAGGGTTCCTATGGGCTCATGTGTGCGCCCGCCCCCGAAATACGTGCGCATTTCATATCCGGGATTCTCAAAGATGACGAAATCGGCGAGCAGGGCCGGAGAGCCCCTTGGCCGTCACTCGCATCTTGGCGCAGCCAAGTGAGAGATAGGCCGACCGTTCTCCATCAACGCAATTGCTCAAGGGGGCCAGGGGGCGAAGGAAATAACGGAAGGAGCTAAGACGTTGGGCGGGCCCCCTGGGCGTCATCCAAATCTTGGCTACGCCAAGTTCGGATAGCTGAGATACTGCCCACGCCTTGAATCGAACAAGGGACCTCAGAATTATGAGTTCTGCGCTCTAACCAGCTGAGCTACGTGGGCACACGTGAAATGGATTGCTACTGTGCCAAATTCTCCCTCAAATAACAACCCCACCCCTCCCCCTTTTCCCGGCTAAGCCGCCTAGACGGTTAGGGTTTTAGGGATGAAGAATATAGTGGCAACCCTTCACGGGGGGTAAGCATCTGAACTTATTATGGCGAGACAGGAAGTCATTGATGGACCAGGAGTGGCTGCCAAGATACTGAGTCGGTTCCCTGCTGAGGAGCGTGAGCACCTTGTTGCCGCAATCCGGGCGGAGGCTCCGAAGGTGGCCGCAACCCTTGAGCGGCGGATGGTCGATTTCAGAAAGGTCGATCGGCTCCCTGCACCCGCCCTTCAAAGCCTCCTCCGAGAGGTTCCCCACCGGGATATCGCTATCTCCCTCAAAACCGCTGAGGAACCGGTCCGGCAACGCATTCTTGAGAACGTATCTGAGAATAAACTTGAGATGGTTAAAGAGGATATCTCCCTTCTTCCCCCGATGGAGGTTACCGACATCGAGGCGGCTCAGGCCCGTATCTTGAAACGGCTTGACGAGCTCTATCCGGACGAGACAGATTCGAACGTTCGCAAGCCGTTTAAGTCACGGCTCGCATAGCCAAGTATCTCCGAAAAATCGAATATCCCCGCACCAATAGCCTGACCATGGTCATGGTTCAATTTCTCACGCGATTCTCACACGACGCGAAAAACCCACGAAAATCGGGGCTTTCCCTGCATTTTTACGATCTGAGAGCTGAGAGTTTCTCTATATTTCGGATTCAGATTACTTCTTTAGCTGAGAAGTCCGAGGTATACTCTGGCACGCTGGTTTTACTTACGAAGATATGTAGTGAGAACGAGTCGGCACTTATTGAGGTAAAAAATGCATTCAGATCCTTCTGCCACTTTTTTAGGCAAAGAGATGGGAACTGGAGTTGTTCGTTCTGCACCTGCGGAACTGAGCTCCCTTGTAGCGCCACAACGCCCTGTCAGTCAGAATATTCACGCGGATCGCCTTGATCGCTCCACCCCTTTCGGCCTGACAGTAATTGTCGGAGGCACTAACGTGCGCTTTTGTCTTTCCACGGCTGCCGACCCCGAACCCATAAAAGACGGAATCAAGTGGCAGAAAATGAAAGAGGTTCTGTCACTCGACGTGGAGCCGTTCAAGCAAAGTCACGACATCTCCTATCCTTACCTCGCTAAAATGTGTCTTGATTTCATAGCCAAACAGTTCTCGCCGGCGGATGTTCCTCCCCCCCTTCATAATCTTTGCGCGATAACTTTTTCGGTAGCCGGACAGGTAACAGACCAGGGACGGGGCGCTTTGATCACAACCACAAACACGGGGCTAACCTTCATCAATCAGCCTTTGGCAGATGACTTCCTCGTAGCGATCGAGAGAGAAATCGCCGCGAGAACCCAACTCGCGCTTAAACAGGGCAAGCCAGAGCTTGTCTGGCCAACCTTGCCATCTCTAGAAGTCGATGTGATGAATGATGCAGAGGCGGCTCTGTTCGGAGAGGTATACTACGGCAATCTTCAGGGAAAAAACGTCGGTGTAATCATCTTGGGCACAGGCTGCGGCGGTAAAGCTCAGTTGGTTAAATACAAAAAATCGACCGACACTCATTTAAAGAGCGGACAAACTTCAATGGACTCTCACATCGATCCTCACGGCCCACCGAATATGGACGAATGTGGACATCGAAATATCCTGGACACAGTGCAAGACATCGTCACGTGCTATCCTAATGGCGATCTTGCTCAGTACATTAACCCAGACGGCTCCTTTAAAAAGCTCGATGGACATCTCGTCTACGCTGAGCACCTCATCGCAGGCCCATGGAACGCGATTCGTTTCGTACGGAGCATCCTGGAGAATGACAAAGCCAAGATTGCACTCGCCAGAAGAATCGCCGAAGATCCGAGAGATCCAGAAAAGTTGGCGAAAGCAATCCAGGCACTAAACAACTTAGGGGCGTTAAAGGTAGAACATCGAACCGAGTGGGCGGTTGATTCCGATGCCGACCTGGTGCGCGCTGTAAACAACGTAGTCCTGAGTGCTAATTTAATTGTTGAAAAACTAGAACTAGATGCTCGAAAATCCAGCGAGCATTTTACAGCCGACGACGCACTTATCGAAAAGGCCTATAGGCATTTTTGGGACTATTTTACATACGTCGGAAGGGTCCTTGGCTCAAAATACGCCACCGCACGAGATTATGGATATACCTTTGACCGGTTGATTCTATGCGGAGGTATTGGAGAGTCCTGTAATTTGTTCCCCCAATACCTACGAAAAGCTGTTCTGAAACACCTACGTCGGGTGGGCAACATCCCCGAGGGAGTCATCAACTTCTCAACGATAACTCCGGAGTGTCGAGAGGATGCGGCGAACAGGGCTAAGGTTATTGCCAAGCACGAAGCCTTGACCGCAAACGTTCACTAAACAGGATGCTCAGTGCTGCGCTCCGGGAGCCCATAGGCATAACTGTCTATGGACTCCCGTCAAACCTCCGCCCCAACCCCCTCCAACACTCCGCATAATCCTGCTGGAGCGCGGAGGACTCGGCGGCGTACTTGGTAAGGTGCTGCGGATAGCGGGTCTCGAACATAAACGCCATCGTATTTGTGAGCTTTACCGGCTGTAGGGGATCGTTGGTCGCATTGTCGAACGCGGCGGCGTCAGGTCCGTGCGGGAGCATGCAGTTGTGGAGGCTTATTCCTCCGGGGACGAATCCATCTGGCTTCGCGTCATACCGTCCGTAAATCAGTCCCATAAATTCAGACATAATGTTCATGTGGTACCATGGTGGGCGAAACGAATGCTCGGCGACCGACCACCGATCGGGGAAGATAACGAGATCGACGTTAGCGGTCCCCTCCTCTCCGGATGGAGCTGTTAGTACCGTAAAAATAGAGGGATCGGGGTGATCGAAGTGGAGTGCGCCTACTGGGGAGAAGGTGCGGAGGTCGTACTTGTACGGCGCGTAGTTGCCGTGCCACGCAACAACATCGAGCGGCGAATGGTCGATCGTTGTCTCAAAGAACTTGCCACACCACTTCACAATAACCTTACACGGGGTGCGCTTATCCTCGTAGGCCGCCACGGGGGTTTTAAAGTCCCGGGGATTGGCGAGGCAGTTAGCGCCGATAGGTCCTCGATCGGGGAGCGTAAACTTTGCGCCGTAATTTTCACATAGGTAGCCACGCGCAGGCCCCTTGAGTAGTTCCACTTTAAACTTCATGCCGCGCGGGATGATTGCTATCTCGGCGGGGGCGATGTCGATCTTTCCGAGCTCGGTGAAGATACGGAGTTCCCCCTCTTGGGGAACGATCATGAGCTCGCCATCCGCGTTGTAGAAATACTCATCCACCATCGAGGTGTTCACGAAGAAGATATTGGCGGACATGCCGGTCTGGGTATTCACATCGCCAGCGGTGGTCATCGTCCTGATGCCGGTCAGAAAGGTGGTCGGCTCCGATGGAGCCGCGGGGGGGCTCCACCTGAGGGGACCTATCGGGAGGGAGTGATCATCGATGAAGGGGGCGCTTTTCCAAAAGGGGAGGGTCGTTGGGGTAAATCGTCCGACGTGCGCGACCGAGGGTTGCATACGGTACAACCATGAGCGCTCGTTTGTGCCGCGGGGCGCGGTGAAGGGGGATCCGGAGAGCTGCTCGGCGTAGAGTCCGTAGGCGCATTTTTGTGGGGAGTTCTGTCCGTACGGGAGGGCGCCGGGAAGCGCTTCGGTCTCAAAG
>JAIXPR010000322.1 GCA_027486155.1 Pseudomonadota bacterium
AGCCGCGCTCGCGCAGAATCTCGCGCTCAACAATCCGAAAGCTGTTCGCTCCCTCGCCATCGTTGATGCTGCCTCGCGACCTCATCCAACTTTGTGGGAACGAGCGATCGATTGGCTTGAGGAGCGACTTCCTTTCGGGCTCCCGCTGCGGCTTGGCTCCCACGGTTTTAATGTGAAAGCGTACGTTCACCGTCTTCGGTGCCCGCTGCTTGTGATCGCGACGAGCCGCGCGAGCGGCTTTATTAGGGAGGAGTTAAAGAGCATCGCTTTGCGAGCTCCAACGGCATGGAGGGTGCTCCTCTCTGGCACCCTCGATTCTCAGATCGCCGAGTTGAGCGACACGCTCCTCGATTTCCAGGATACCCCGGCGAAGTGTCCGCAAAAAAACGTAAAGGATACTTACAATGGTTGAGTCAGTTGAAACGTCCGTACCGTTGTGTCGTGACTTCGTCCCGGAACTGATTCGGGTCGTGGAGCAGGGGGGGGATGAGAGCGGCGTTAGTTGGAACGTTGTTGAGTCGCTCGAGCTCCTGCTTGACGCTGGGGCGTTCAAGGACGCGAACGCCTTGGCTAGCAGCGTTGTTGGGATGCTTGGAGACGATCGGAGAAATCGCCTGTTCCAAGCCTACATAGAGCTGTGCGACCTAATACAGGGAGCGCCACTCCAACTTGCGATAGAAAGGATTGAGGCGCTTTTCATAGAGATAGAGCACGGCGGTTTTTCGCATAACGATCGGTGTTGGAGTGGGATCGTTTTAGCTCGAGCCCTCGCGATCGGGGTCTACACTCATGCCCTTCCGGAGGCTGAACTCTTGCGCGCCCGTACTATTCTCTCCTTGGAATTTTCTAGGGGGCTCACCGAATCGAGCGCGGTTACCCATATCAAAGTTGGCCTTGAACTGGCTCGAACGTATGTGCACTGCCCGAACCCTGAGTTGCCAGCGGCCCGAGAGTTACTCTCTCGACTTGCTTCACTGTGCGACTCGCACGGCATATCACCTGACATTACGTTTGATGTTTTTCGCCTGCTGCATCAGGTTGGCGGAGAGGAATCTTGTCCGGCGGAGCGTCTGCGCGCCCTCGCTCACCCACTTGGGGGGGTCGCGCGGGGGTTAGCCGAGCTCGTTATAGCCCGGGGGGAAGCCAAGCTATCGGCGGGCGCCACTGCTTCTCTGGAAAAGGCTCTCGTTTTGTTTCAGGAGAGCTCTTATCGGTCAGGGGAGTTTGAGGCGCTCATTGCGCTCGCTACCTCATCCGCCGAGTGTGAGCACCACGCCAAAGCATCTCGCTTGTTTTCGCAGGCTGATGTCGTCGCCACCGCAGGTGGTTTTATGTACGGTCGGGGAATCGCTCTTTTGGGGCTTTTCAACAGCGCCGTCGGTAGTGGTGAGGTGGAGAACGCGCGTCTCAGTGCCGAGAAACTACGGTTGTTGTGCGCGTCTGAGATATTCATGACCGCGTTCGGTCTTAATACCGTTGCCGCGCATCAACTTGTGGGTGCCGGAGAGGTTGCCGTCAAGTTAGCGATGAAGTGCGAAAAGGCGTTCTCCTCGCAAGGTCTTCATGGCTTGACCGCTCAGGCGGCTTTTATGCTGGGGGCGTCCTACGCGGACGGCGGAAAGTGGAAACAGGCTCGTGCCGCGTGGAAGCGTGCTCTCACCTGCGATGAAGTGCGTCGATCGTACATCTCCGCGTGTGACCGTCGGGCCGCCCTCGCTCAAGCAATCGCGATGGTGGACTTCACTGAACACGGCTCGCTGCGTGATTCAACCGTGCTTGAGGTTGAGGGACTCCTCGTGAAGAGCGAGAGATCCCTCGCCCCGTTCGGTCAATCGACGGAAGCGGTCCATGCGCTTGGCAAGACCCTTCACATCCACGCGCAGCTCTCCATTTTAGCGAAGCAGCCACTGAACGCGCTCAAACATCTCAATCGGGCACGAGAGAGCTTTGGGGCCTTGGCGCTTCAGCGCGAGGTCGCTCTTACAGATGGCCTGACCGGACTCGCCCTCCTTGAAGCCTCAAAGCAGAGCGGTCCGCAGCTTCTCGATGAGGCGATGAGCGCGTTGCGTCGGTCCCTCGATTTCTTCGTTGGTGAGGAGGGCTCCCGCGTGACCTGGAAGATTCGCTACTACCTCGCGGTAGCGTGTATTATTAAATCCCAACACGCGACCGATCCCCTCCAAGGCGAGGCCCATCGGCAGATGGCGGCAGGCTTCCTGGAAGAGGCCAGCGCCGACTCAAGCCTCCTGGCGGTTGAGGGAGGGATGCCTCGCGCTTCAAATGGCGAGGGGGATTTTTCGCCTGGATTGCAGGCCGATGTTCTTGAGCCGTTGAAGAAGATACTCGGCTTACCGGCTCGCCGGCGAAAGGGAAAGCCTTCCGCTAAGGGGGCTGCCCAACCTCACGCTAAATATGGGGGATATCTCCACTAGGTAGGGAGGTAAAACCCAATAGTAGCCTAGCTTTCGAGAGTACCTTAAAAAGTCGATGACGATGACGAGGACGTTTACCGTAGAACGTAAACCGATAGCCGTGGACGGTTATCGTCTCGCGTCACACGTAGCCGTCAGCGAGTATTCCTCGGATAACCTACCATCGGCCCGAGATACGCGCTCGAGGCAGGGGCACGGGGGTTGTCTCTCCTGGGGGGGGTGGGGCAGCGCAAAACCCCCTAACCGACTGTTTCCCTTCCGGCGAAATCGTCGTAATGTGTCGACCTATGAAAACGACCGTTCTTGTCATAGCAACTCTTTTTTGGTTCGTATTGGCCGCTGTGTCGCCGGCCGCGGCGGAGTCCATTGCGTTGGTGGATATGCAGTTGATTCTCAATCAGTCGATTGCGGGTAAGGCCGCCCGAAGTAACCTGGAGGGGCGAATTAAAAAGGCCCAGGCAGCGCTTGGTCAGCGAAAGACAGAGTTCGAGAAGGAGCGTGCGTCTCTCGAGAAGCAAGCCAAGATACTCTCAGGTTCAGCGCTTGAGGCCAAGAAGGATGCGCTGGCGAAGAAGCAGTTGGATCTGCAAAGGGCGTATCAGGACACCCAAGAGGAGTTAGCGAAGGCTAACGAGCAAGAGATATCGAAGGTTGTAAAGGAGATTCAAGCCACGGTTAAAGAGCTCGCGAAGGAGCGAAAACTCACATTCGTGTTCGAAAAAGACCGTCAAACGGTGCTATATGCCTCCGATAGGATTGACATAAGCGCAGATGTGGTGAAGATCCTGGATAAGAAAAAAGTAGCTCTGTAGGGGAGTTAAGATGGAAATGGTGGAAGCAATGGAAGCTGCTCCGGTTACAATGGACATCCTAGAGATTCAGCGATGGATTCCTCATCGGTATCCGTTCTTGTTGATTGACAGGGTTCTCGATTTAGTTTCGAACGAGCATATTACGACAATCAAGAATGTGACGGCGAATGAAGAGTTCTTTCAGGGACATTTTCCGGGCCATCCTGTCATGCCTGGGGTTTTGATCATGGAAGCTATGGCTCAAACCGCCGCTGTGTTCGCTCGTTATAGCGAGCCTGAGCTGCTGAAGAATAAGACCTTTTACTTGGTCGGCGCTGACAATTTTAAATGGAAGAAGATGGTCGTTCCTGGCGACCAGCTCAAGATCGTGATGAAAAGTGTGAAAAAGCGTAACCCCCTCTGGATAATGGACGGAGAGGTATTCGTTGACGGAAAGGTTGTCGCTAGCGGCACCCTCACCGCTGCCGCCGCGTAAGCGAATAAGGTCCCGTTCATGAGTTTAATTCATCCCACCGCGATAATCGATCCTTCGGCCACGATTGGAGAGGGTACGAAGATAGGCCCGTACTCTATTGTTGGTCCCCATGTAGCTCTTGGTCGAGATAACACCGTTGGTCCTCACGTTGTGATTGAGGGGCACACGAAAATTGGCGATGGCAATACGATTTTTCAATTCGCGTCCGTTGGTGCGGTGCCGCAAGACCTTAAGTACCGTGGAGAGCCGAGTGAGCTTATCATCGGTAATCGCAATATCATTCGCGAGTGCGTAACTCTCCAGCCAGGCACGGCCGGCGGGGGAATGGTGACGAAGATCGGGGATCAGAATCTCTTTATGGCTAACACTCATGTAGGCCATGACACCTTCGTTGGTAACCGGTGTGTATTCGCGAATAGCGCCGCTTTGGCGGGTCACGTTATCGTTGGAGATGGAGTTATCGTCGGTGGTCTTTCCGGTATTCACCAGTTTGTGCGCCTCGGTGACGTCGCTATGATCGGAGCCGGCGCTATGGTGAGTCAGGATGTGCCTCCTTACTTTATGGCTCAGGGCGACCGTGCCAAGATCCACGGCTTGAACCGGGTTGGCTTGGAGCGAAACGGGGGGACTCGTGAAGACCTTGCCGCTATCCGGTCGCTGTACCGAAGAGTTTTTACCCCGGCTATTGTGCCAGGGGCTCCTCGGCTGACCTTTAAAGAGCGGCTAGCTGCCGCCAAGGCGGAGGTTGGAGCTAACGCGCGGGCCGGTCAGGTAATCGCGTTCCTAGAGTCATCGGAGCGTGGTGTGTGCTCGCACCACGGCACGGGAGACGGGGACTCCGACTAGTCGGGCGACCAGTTCTTTGACTTTTAGTCCGTACGCTGGTACCTTCTCACGGAAATATTGGTATAAAAAACGAAAAAGCGTACCAAAAGTAGCTAAACGCTTGATATAATTGGAGATAGGAGTTCACATGGAGTCTTCCACAACTGCAGAGAAGCCAACCACCCTCAGCGGATTCACCGAGCAGGACATGGCAGTAGGCGCAGTTTCTCTTTCGGCTATGGGGCCGCAAGATGTCATCAAGAAGTATCA
>JAIXPR010000332.1 GCA_027486155.1 Pseudomonadota bacterium
ACAATGGACACTCCGAGCGCGATCGCTGACGATAACGCCTACGTGAGACGAGAACCGTCCACGGCTATCGGTTTACGTTATACGGCAAACGTAGTCGTCAACGCCAGCGAAGATGTGGAGGTAAACGTCTCGGCACAATGGACACTCCGAGCGCGATCGCTGACGATAACGCCTACGTGAGACGTGAGACGGGAACCGGCCACGGCTAGCGGTTACGTTATACGGTAACCGTAGTCGTCAACGTAAGCGACGATCGGGAACGCCGGCACACCACACGCTCTACCACGAGCTACCTCGCGCCGGAACCACTCATAACAACACCGATCGTTTTTAGGGCGATCCACATATCCAGCGCCATGCTTTTCTTCTTGATGTACAGGACATCGAGCGCGAGCTTCTGCCGATATCCATCAGTGTATTCAGGATATCCCTGAATCACCTGAGCGAGACCGGTGAGTCCGGCCTTCACACCAAGCCTTCGTCGAAATCCTTTAATCTTTTTCTCAAAGTTCTTCGCCAACTCAGGTCGTTCCGGGCGTGGGCCAATCAAGCTCATATCGCCCCGCAGCACATTCCAAAGCTGAGGAAGTTCATCGAGGCGGGTTTTGCGAAGAAATTTCCCCACTCCTGTTACTCGAGCGTCGTGAAGCTGGGCGACGACCGCGCCTGTCTCTCGCTCAGCGTCCTGCCGCATCGTGCGAAATTTGCAGAGCATGAACTCCCTTCCACCCACCGTCAGTCGTTTTTGCTTATACATGATGGGACCGGCGGAGGTGCTGCGGATTACCACCGCGACGCCGAGCATAACCGGCGCCAATGCGACCCCAAGTCCGAGAGCTCCGATGATATCAAAGGTTCGCTTGATATAATCGTACCCGGTAACCGGAGAACCCCAGGTCTTAGAACACGTTGGCTCGGAATCAATTTCTCGCGGAACATACGCCCGACTTTCTCTTGGGTAGAGACGCACCACTGGCTTCATAGCTCTCCTCGTTAGCACACATGAGTAGTTTGACCGCCAGCATCTTCACCCTACCAGCTCACACCGTGTCGCGACGTTTCAAATGACGTAAAGCGACCTAGTAATGGTCACATGTCCGAACGCTGCGATGATGTATAGGACATCCTTACTTTTTTTTTCGAGAGAACCTATGCGTGTAGTCATTCTGTATAACACCTCGTGGTATGTGTACCTGTTGCGCCGAAACCTAATCTCGACACTTCAGGATGCGGGTTGCGAGGTGATCGTGGTCGCGCCGCGCGATAAGTACACGGAGCGTTTGATCGATCTCGGAGTACGGCACGTTTCAATTCCACTTGAACCCGGCAGCGCTAATCCCTTCACCGAACTTCGCACCTTCCGGGCGGTAGCAAGGACACTCAAGCTGTTGCGACCCCATGCCGTACTCTCCTACACCATCAAGTGCAACCTGTACGCCGGACTCTGCAAACGATTTACGCGGTTCGTTCAAATAGCGAATATCTCAGGTTTAGGAATCGCGTTTGACCGACCCGGACTGATGCGCGCCATGGCCACATCTCTCTACAAACTGGCGCTCAAGCCAACGGATCATATCTTCTTTCAGAACCATGATGACCTTACGAGCTGCGTACAGGCCAACTTGGTGGACCGGGAACGCTCTCGAGTAATCCCCGGATCGGGGGTCGATCTCTCCGCGTTCATCCCCATCCCTCACAGTGCACGCCGACCTCGCACGTTCCTCATGTTCGGGCGCCTTCTTCCCCAGAAGGGATTCGATCTCTATCTTAGTGTCGCGCGGCGTCTCCAGGCGGAGTTCGGCGAGGGGGTCGCGTGTTGGATTCTCGGCGCTCCTGACCAAGCGCGTGCGGAATCGATTGCGCTCTACGAACGGATTCAACAAGCTCACGCCCGAGGAGAGATTTGCTATCTCCAGAGCGCCGATGACGTGCGCCCCTTCCTAAATGGATGCGACGTAGCGGTACTTCCCTCCACCTATAATGAGGGGGTCCCACGCTCACTGCTTGAGGCGATGGCGTGTGGAAAAGCGATAATTACCACCGATTGGAAGGGTTGCCGGGAGACCGTTCAAGATGGTAGCAACGGTCGTCTCATCCCTCCTCGCGACGAGGAGTCTCTCTATAAATCGATGCGCTACATGGTGACATGCTCGGAATCTGAGCTCGCTTCGTTCGGTTACGAGAGTCGCAAACGCTCCGAGGATCTTTTCGACGAGAGGATCGTGCTTAAGGCGTATCTTAACGCGCTCTCACTTCCGCTCCCACAAACGAGCGCCCCTTGCGACATGCAGCCTACCGGGACTCACGCCTAACAGGGTGGTGAAAAATGATTTACTGCTGCGCATTTCGATAGTTTGACTGCAACTTCGTTGGAGACGTCAAAAACATCCTCAACGTATCTCAGAGGATACGTCTGCGGCTTTTTTCTCCGCCTCGTTTCGTCTAAACTCTCAACATGCTCGCGACAGAACCATTTTTCACCACCCTGCTAAATCCGTTGGTCAGCTACCGAGACAGGCTGCGCCTCAGCGAACCTCGATCGGTAGGCTAGCTTTTTGATTACTGAACGCGGAGGCGCGGAATACGCGGAGGGCGCCGGCCATTCGTATCCCTTAACGACTCGCATAATTCCACGGTGGTGACCGGAATAATCTGGTCGGTCCGTCAATCAATCCCAATCTGTATTCTCCGCGTATTCCGCGCCTCCGCGTTACCTAACCCAGATATTCGAACACCGAGGGACGTAGTCATTTGCCGCCCGAACCATGGTTCCTATGGCGTGAACAACATAAGCGTCGACGGGACATGCAATCCTTACGCCGCCGACCGTCGCTGTCGAAGCATTCCAATCAGAAACCCGCCCACACATGACCGCGAGGCCAAGGGGCCACTCGCCAACCACGATATACCGCCGATGACGAACGAACCAATAACCGCGACGCTCAAGGTTTCCCACGGGGCGAGTCCCCACGCTCGCAGTACGGGGACTATCCAGGCGAGCCCGCCACCTATCCAGACAGCGACCCATACCCCCGGCATGTGGCATCGAATAAGATCAGCGGTAGAAACCTCCGCCAGTTTTCCCGCCAATCGGGTCATCAGCACATAGTTGACGATAACGCCTCCAACGACGGCGTACCCTACCCCTAACAAACCGTCAAACCACGCTCCAGCTAGAGATCCGATAACGATCACAGAGGTGTAAACAGCCTGTCGGCCGGCGTACGCGTAGACATCACCCTTCGACCGAACAAGGACATCACTACACTTATATGCTGCACGGAAAAACACCCCGCACGAGAGCACCCTCAACACGGGTATAATTGGTCTCCAGACCTCTCCAAAAAGTACGAGAACTATCTCTTCGGAGAGAAAATACATCCCCACACTCACCGGAAGAGCCACAAGGGCGGATACCTCAAGGGTCGTAAGGAGCCCCCGTCTAAGCGTGGGAATATCATCCTGCTTCTGGGAAAGCGCTGGAAAGAGAACCCGCTCGAACGCCTGCCCCACATACATGGCGGGAAGCGTCATCGCTTGGTAGGCGCGTGTGTACATACCAAGGGCCTCCGCTCCTAAGAGCCGCCCAACAACGAAATTATCCCCTTGAAGGGATAGAAAGTTGAGAACCTTACCCAAGCTAAATCCGATTCCAATAGTGAGAAGCCGTTTCGCTCGAGCGTGAGAGTAGCGCCCCTTGAGTGACAACGGCCGGCCGAGTAGCAGAAGAGCCGCTTTACTGCCGCGCATCGCGAGGTTTCCTCCAACGAGAGCCCATACCCCCAGTCCGGCCATGCCGAGTGCGACACCAACGAGCACCAGGCCGAACACGAAGGACACGGTCTCCGCTTTCACGATCTCTCGGAACCGAAGTTCGCGCTGCAACATCCCGTCGGAAACAACTCCGAGGGAGTCCATCACAAAGCCGATCGAGAGAACCATGATGATCGCTCCTAACTCTGGTTCCTGAAACATGAGAGACGCGATGGGAGCGATAGCGCATAGGGCGGTAGCGATGCACACTCCAGAAAGAAGAGAGAGAATAAAGGCGGTCTTGAGATCACCCTCATCCACCTCAGCGCGCTGAACGAAAGCCGCGCCTACTCCAACCTGACCAAGACGCTCGGCAAAGCTTGTGAAGATAAAGGCGATAGCGACCAATCCGAAATCACGCGGCGCCACCAACCGAGCCATTACCGCAAGAACCGCCACGCGCAGACCTACCTGCGCGAAGATGCCGAGGCCGACCCACCGAACACCAGTGATGACAGAGGAAAAGAGGGAACGATCAGGAGACTTCATGAGGCAGCTACCCTACCATACGAAACGCTGACCCATGCCTAGCGGCCATCATCACGTAGGCGAATAGCGCGCCCTACAATCTCCATCATGGTGTAATTCACCCAGCGCAATCGTTCATTGATCGCCACCTTAACCGTTATTACGATTCAACCCATGGGCGCTCTTCGAAACATCTCCTGCTTTCTCATCGGCCTCTATAGCCTAGTCGTGCTCACTATCTTTTTGAGTATCGCTGATCAACCGCTCGGTCGGCTTGGCTATCTGCCGATTAATCCAACTTTGTTCGCCTTCGCGGTCACGATGCCGTTCGTGGTGTTCGCGTTCATGCGGGATGTAGCCACGGGGACAACCACCCGGTTTTTAGCGCCCTTCGCGGCTAACGGCGTACCCTTCGCCGCATTCTTCGTTGTGGCGGCGTGTTCGCTGCTCCTGAGCATACTTCCTGGGGCGTTTTGGAATGAGGGGGGAAAATGGATCTTTCTTATCTTCTACGGATTCTCTCTCTCTATCTTCGCTCTCTACATTCCTCAAGCGGCTTGGTTCCCGAAGCTCTTCCCGTACTGTGGGTTGAGCGCTCTCTTTTTATTGGCGTGGTCGATCTACATAGACATCACCTATCCGGGGACCTTCGCCGCCTTGGGACAACGCCCAGCTGGATTTCCTGGAAACGCAAATTTCGCGGCGCTTGTCGCCGTTATGATCTGCGCCGCGACGTTAGAGTATCGAAGCCAGCAAAGACAGTGGAGAAACGTGATGCTTCTGGTGGTGACCGGCACCATTGTGGTCACCACCATGTCACGGAGTGGAGGTCTTAATTTTCTCTTTTTGGTCGGCATATTCTCTTTCGTACGCATGGCGGAGAGTGGTTGGCGCCCTCGAGAAATCCTCCGAGTGTTGAGCGTTACCGGGTTGCTGGGGAGCGTATGCGCGGGTGTGGCTATCGCCGCGATAATCACCGGAACGATCTCTGAACACTCTCGCCTCGGTCGCCTCATGAGTAACAAGCAGGTCGATGACGGCTCTACCGCGAGTCGACTGTTCGCGGTACGAGAGTCCTTGCGGCTTATCAACGACTCTCCCATCTTAGGACACGGAACGGGACATTCCCGAACGATGAGAGAGCTCCCCCACAACCTCTATCTTCAACAGTGGGTGAACAATGGGATAGCGGGCATTTTGGGGCTG
>JAIXPR010000275.1 GCA_027486155.1 Pseudomonadota bacterium
CTCGTTGTTGGGGATCGGTCGCTCAAGGTGCTTGGTGCTTGTCGGGGACTGAAGGATCGAATCAACCGTGGACCATGTCGCTAAGATGTCTATTTCCTTTGCTGGCGCCTTCACTCCAGCGCCGCCGACAACCATCGGCTTGGGATGTAGCTCATCCCGTACGGTAGCGGTGAAGTGCTGAGCGATCTTCTCAATCCTTCCTGAGCGATAGGCGTTCTGAATAGCTTGCGAGATATGCGCAAGCGCCGCGTCACCCTCTCCGAGTTTGTGGTGAAAACGCGAAGCCAATGTCTCTGAAGAGAGCTTCCATGACGTTAGAGTAACGAAGATGAGAAATCTTCGCGTTCCTTGAGAACTCACTCCCTCTATAGCTATCGTGGTGTCATTGAGGGGAAGGATTCGAAGAGCGCCAGTTGAGAGTGAGGCTTGGCACGAGGAGAAGCGCCCTGTCGCGATCTTGCACTGGTTATACAGCGCGCTCACGGGTGATTCAGTTAAATGTGGTAGCGCCATTGCGTTCATGCGATGCACCTGTGCTTCCTTGCACCTTTCATCTTCGCCAGTGACGAGTGATGAGGGGACGCCCCGCGAGGAGCTCCCCATATCACCGTCCTCCATCATCTAATCCGCGGTTTCGAGCTAGGTGCTTCACCTAGATTTCGAAGCGTGGGATAATAGCTGAGATAACAAGCGGTTATGGTGGGCAGGTGAGGCGGACGCCAGTAACGGGGACGAATATTTTGGCCATGTAACGCGGAGGCGCGGAAGACGCCGAGAGCGCAGGGCCACATAAACACTCATCTGGGCTCTCCGCGTCTTTCGCACCTCCGCGATTACGAACCAGAAAGCTACGCTAGCCACCGAGGATTGTTAAGGAGACCATAGTTGCTTTCCCAGCAAGGCATGGTTAGCCCTCGGTGGAGAAGATAAGCGTCGAGGAGACTTTCGCCCGTCACGACAACGTCTAACCCTTACCCGTTTGCGACTAGCTCACGCTTAAACTCCGCTTCGATGTCCGATCCTGT
Source organism: Pseudomonadota bacterium (assembly GCA_027486155.1). GTDB lineage: Bacteria > Bdellovibrionota_C > UBA2361 > UBA2361 > OMII01 > OMII01. The sequence continues at coordinate 1,026 of JAIXPR010000275.1, forward strand.
AGCGGCTTTGATGACGTTCGCGACAGAGCGATAGGCCGGAACCTTCTCGAAAGGATTTGCATCGCCGGCTTTCTTCCATTCGTGCGTAATCTTAAAGGCGAGCTTATCCGCGACGCAGTCGAGAAGAAGTGTGGTCGTTACTTGCGGCGCGTACCCCAAGCTCGCGAAGGTGAGCACGCTGGTGAAGTGTTCAAGGCCATAACGAAAGAATCGAGGCTTTATCGGCGCGGCCATACCGATCAGGCGAGTCGGGAGCCAGGATGGCAAACCGCCAGCTCGCTCCGTCTCAAGGGAATGGATGATATGATGTGTTCCCTCAAATCGGTTGAAGGGTGAGTAACACACAACCTCAAAGGGCTCCCACTCGAAGTCCGTCCCTGTCTTATCTATCGCCGCTACCCCACCTACCCGAAAGAGCTCGTCGGTGCGAGGGGCGGCGATGCCAGGCAGGAGGGTCTCGTGCGGATCTCGACCTTTGATATCGAGGAGCTCCTTCGGTTGTGGTCCCGGTGTAAGGACCGGTTCAACAAAACGAAGACACCCATCGATAATGTCTGAGAGCGCCCCTTGTGGAAGGATGAGAGAGGTCTCGAACTCAAGCTCACGACCACCTAGAATCCAGTTTTTTGAGAGCTTGAGTTTGGGCATGGTGCCTGCGTTACCTGGTTCCCGAGAAGATATCGAGGAGACGAGTGACCTATACGACCGGTTTATCCCGGTGGGTTACGTGTCATTATAAGTAAAAACCTGCCCCGATCTAGGCTCATTCTAGCGAACACCGAAAAAACTGAGGAACAGAATGAACTAACCCGTGATAGGGAACTCGCTTCAACGGCACTTGTTGCGTTTCGTGACCACAAACGGTCCGAGAAGCATAAACCAGCAAGGGCGTGTTGGAGGAGCATGATCGAGCTTGGAATTATCGACCTAAGCGCGGACGGACGCCGAAGGATTGCTTCTCTTATCGAAACATGGGCATGGGTATCTCCCGACTCTCACGCATCGATTCCCCGTGTCTCCCTCACGTTGTTATCCCTGGAAGAAATTCGCTTTAACGGTTCCCTCGACGTGTGCGTCATTGGCCCTGAATTAATCGGCTGCGACGCGGCGTTCATACATACCGTTCGCCAACAGTTGCCGGGTAAATTAATTATCTGCGTTTTAACTCAGCAAATATACTCTTTTGGGCTCGTTGAACAGCTCGGCCGTCTTGGTGTCGATGATGTTATCCTCGACACCGCGAGCGCGGATGAGTTTTTCCGGCGTTTGGTGCTTCTCCAACGGAGACTTGATCAAAAAACGAAAGGGAAGCTGATCGTTGTCGGTTCGTCGCGGGGTGGAGTCGGCTGCACCTTTATGGCGGCCAGTATCGCAGAGGGATACCTGGCGAGTGGCAAGCGGGTTTGTGTCGTTGACTGCGATGTTATTTCGCAGGACCTGACTAGGTTTTTACAGGCGAGGCCCTTTGTGAGTGAGCCTCTCAGACTCTTGCTCGATCAACAGCGAACGGTCACATCCGAGACCGTCGGGGAGTGTTGCGTGCCGGTGTGGAGTGATGAGCCGAACTTCGTGTGCGTGCCTCCAGCCGCGGGGCAGGATGAGACCATATTCGCCACCTCCAAGGCAGCTCGAGGTTTCGTAGCGGTGCTTGAGGTGCTACAGACGCTGCACGATGTGGTGGTCGTTGACACCGCCTCGCTGCCGGCGATGACCTCACACGCGCTCTATCAGAGCTGCGATGAGGCGGTCTTCGTCGCGAATCGTGACCCGGGCGGGGCGTTCGCTCACCGGCAATCTCTACTTTGGCTCTCAGGATGTGTTCGGCCCGAAGCGCGGGTCTCGGTCGTTATAAACGATAACAGTGTCGCCACCGCCTC
>JAIXPR010000399.1 GCA_027486155.1 Pseudomonadota bacterium
ATAACCTTCAACGTGGGAATGTAGTCACGACCGCAAATCTCTCCCGCCAACTCTCACCACACCAGCGAGGGCTCGACGGTTTACTACGGACACCTATTCACCACGACGAACAACGAGTGCTTTCTTTTTATCGGCAGATCGACTAAGGAATCGGAGGGGTAGAACGACTTCCAAGGATACCTGTAATGATTAAGCCCGACCACTGGATTCGTACGTTTGGAGAGAAAGGGGGCATCCTTCCCTTCCATCCGGAGCAGATTAACCCGGCCAGTTACGACGTAACCGTTGGCAATCATTGGATTTGCCCAACCCGTGATCCCGAGGAGATCGTGTCGGATTCTATCGTCCTTTTCCCCGGGGAGGTAATCCTGGCTACCACCCAAGAGTATATCAAGATGCCGCGCGATGTGGTGTGCGACCTTAAGCTCAAGAGCTCCCTCGGTCGACTGTGGCTCAACCACAGCCTAAGCGGTTGGATTGATTGCGGTTTCGAAGGTCAGGTGACCCTCGAGCTTCAGAACTTGGGCCCCTACCCTCGAGAGCTCGTCAGGGGTATGCGAATCGCTCAGTTAGTCTTCCTCGGCATGGAATCAGCCCCCGATATCGCCTACGGCGAGGGTGGCAGAGGACACTACCAGGGGCAGACCGGCACGACCCAGGCCTGGTCCGATGAGTTCTTCCCTAAGATCTCCAGCCCTAAAAAGCGTTAGTCCAGCCGATCAGTTGAGTCTCTTCGGAGACCGTGGTATATCTCCCCGACTTACGGCGTGCCTCGTGGGGTAGACCCTTTTTGAGTGTAGTAGGCAGCCCATTTAAAGTTAAGCAGTTATGGCAAATCACAAGTCTGCAATTAAGCGTCACCGTCAAAGCCTCAAGCGTCGTGATCACAACCGCTCTCGCCGCGCGGAGGTTCGTACAGCTATCAAGAAGGCCGCTGCCGCTACAACAGCTGGCAGCGAGACAGAGGCAAAGACCCTCGCTCGTCAAGCTGAGTCCGCTATGGCGAAGGCCGCTAAGCGTGGTCTCTTCCACAAGAAGACCCTCGCCCGAAAGATCAGCCGTCTCGCTTCGCAAGCAAGCTCGGCTAGCAAGAAAGCTAAGTAAGCTTACCTAAGCTTTCGGCTTGAAAGACCCGGTGCTCCTGAAGAGGGAGGCCGGGTTTTTAGTTTTTACTCCGGAAGTATCCCCCGATCCGCCCTCGTGCGCGCTACCCAGACTCACCCGGTGCGCGCGTCCACGAATACACCACTTCATCAACGATCTGCTGGTTAACATTCGGATATCCATTCTCGGTGCGCATAACGCGCTCAAAAACTAGTCCGACCTTTCTCATCACAGCTCCCGATGCTGGGTTATCGGGGTGATGAGTCGCCGTGATGCGGTGAACGTGGGGCTGAGTTTGGGCCCATCCGACCAAGGGTCTGAAGGCCTCAGCCGCGTATCCCTTCCCCCACAATCGAGGATTAAGAATATACCCACCGCCCACGCTCGTCTCTGAATCGGTGCCAATGCCACACCCACCGATGACCTCCCCGGTCGTTTTTAGTGAAATAAGCCAGGAGAACTGCGCTGTGCCGATAGGCGCACCAGAAAAGGAAGCCTCAACCGCCTCCAAAAAAGGGCGTCCGTCCTCTGGCCTCGTATACCGCGGCCACGCCATGTAATTCGTAGCGATAGGGTCTCCAGTATAGGTCTCAAAGATGAGGTCAAGATCCGCGAGCGTGAGAGCCCGAAGTCGCAGACGCTCAGTCTCAAATATGCTCGGGGGCACCTCGGAAAAAGGGGCGAGTGCATTTTGGTTGGCAGGGAGCTTTCTCATGTGCGGAGGGTACCACATGTGGATCTCACCGTGGGGACAATCATACCGTTGGCGATTACCTGAATTCAGAACATGGATAGTAGTACCAAATCCGTTAATCGGCCGATGGCGCTCGCCAGCACTTAGGGGCTAGGGCACCAAAGCTTAGTAGAGAGAGATGCGTATCCTGACATTGAGCGGGTTTCTGGGTAGTTAGGACCATCCCGATCTATTAGAGAACACAAACTCTCAAAGTGACTATAACGCCCATGAATGTACGAGCGTGTTAAGCCCAAACCAGCCGATACCTCCCATGAGCCCGTGGCCACGGCTGAGGGATTGATGTCTCCTCGCACGTCGCTGAGCCTCTCTCAGCGACAATTGCAGGAGGAGATACATGCCGTTGCCGGCATTGAGCAGCCTGTTGGATACCAACCGATCGTCCCCGACCACGCGCTGCTTGAGGGGCTACAGAAGAGCTGGGACGCTCGGGTCTCACAAGTGCGCGACCCGCTCACCGTAGAGATTCACCCGATATCCGCCAACGATGTAGTTTCTCTTCCCGACGATGACAACGAGACGCTTTTTGAGTGCGCGCGGGGAGTGGCCCACAATTTCCTCGCTGTGCTCGACCTCGTTGAGATTGATGATGATCTCGAGAGCGTGGTGCTGCGCCCCTATATTGACGTGGCGCTGGTTACCGTAGACTTCACGTCTCCTGGCCTTCAAAGAGAGCGAGAGGAGGCAGGGACTATTGTTGAGTTATTTCGTCCTGCCGCCGCGGTTCGAGATGAGCTCCAAAGCATCGTCGATAAGGTGTCTCAACGATCTATAGTATCCACCCTTGATACCACAATTCGACAACCCGATTTTTTTGATATTCGCTCGTTATCACATCCGCCAAAAATCCGATCAATAGATCGATGTAACGTCGCTCCGCTTCAGGATGTAATAACCTCAAAAGCAAAAGAGCCCGGTGATTTCCTCATCGCGACCTCTGCGCAAGCCGCCTTCGCGCGGATCGATGGTACGTACTATGTGATGAACGGTCAGGGTTTTGGGGAACTCGAAGAGGAGCGGTTTCATCAGCTCGTAGGCTCACTCGCCAAAGAGGTGTTCATTCGAGTGCCCGAAACAACCACGACTCGGGGTGATGTGTCACGCGCGCTCACTTCGCTTATGAGGGATGAAGGGGTTTACTACCTCAAATCGACTCGCTCCAGTGGGGGAGCCGGAATCGTTAAAATCACCGTCTCTGAGGGAGATATTCGCGTTGAGTCTGAAAGCCCCGACACCGTCAGGGCCTTTACAAATATGCTTGAGTATTACCGATCACAGATGCGTTTTGTCGGCGCCCCCTCCACCCCCGACCTTCTGAGGGCAAGCGCCCTTGCGCCACTACAGGGATTTCAGGAGCCAGTAGTACATCTGCTCGGCCGCTATATCGCCTCACTTGACTGCCCGATACTGGAACGAGCGATCCCCTCTGAACGTGTCTTCCAGAGCAAAGAGCGCGCTGAATTTAGAGTCATCATTCAGGGAGGCGCGGTCACCGGTGCCTACACAAAGGTTTCACCAAGCGATATCGCGGCTAATATATCGTTGTCGGGGCGTGGCGAGGCCATATCGACGGTGGTAGCGGATATTATAGCTCGTCGCCTACCAGACTTATCTCCTGAGGAACAGAAAGCTCGTACCCTCGCAATTGAGGCGGAGATCCTCTCCTCAGCTCTCAGTCTCGGAGAAAAATTCGCTGGAGAGCTTGCGGCAACACATGAACTCTCAATCTCTGACTACGCAATCGACCTCATACCCAGCTGGAACGAGGGTAAAAATCAACTCGACCTGTTCTTTCTTGAGGTGCAATACAGTTATGCTTGGTCGGGATTAGAGGCTGTCGATCCTGGAGCCGCGGAGCGGGTAGTGACCTACAAACAAAGATCATCGCTCCTCGCGGCCGCTAAGAGAGAGGTTTGAGGCGGGACAGAGGTGGGATCAAATGCCCCATCTTACTTAGCGAGAAATTCATAAAAATTGAGTGTAGCCGCCCCCCCTCTACCGGTAAACCTTGTGAGTGCTCATGAAGAACTACCTTGCAATTTCCCTTTTTGCCCTCTTTCTGGTGACAGCTCCCCGACCCGCCCTCGCCGGTGACGGCGCGACCATCATCATGAAGAGCGGCGTCGTCATAACCATTACAAACGGCTACAGCCAACTCGTGACGGGGATGCGTTCGCTCAAATCCACCGGTGTGCAGAACTATCCAGTCGAGATCATGATTGAGAACACGTCTTTCTACGTCAACTTGGGAGAGGTCGCTCTGCTGTGCCGCGATACCTGTTCGAGCATGACTATTACCACCCCCCGACAGAGCAAAGAGGGACACGCCGCGATGAAGTCACCGACACCCTGAGTCAAACAAGGCCGCTTGAGATAATCGGCTGTCCGTGACACCATCCCCTCGACTAAAGCCTCTAAAGGAATAGGTATGGCAGCAAAGAAGAAAACAGCACCGAAGAAAGCTTCAAAGAAAGTAGCCCCAAAGAGCGGCAAGAAGACCGCGACCAAAGTGATCCCTCCTTCGGTTCCAGTTCTCGCCACCAAGGAAGGCATGAAGCTCCTTAAGCACCACTGCGAAGGGATCATGGAGCTTGTTGGAGACCTCATCGTGACCAACAACCCAAAGATCTCTCAGAAGGATTTCAAGACTGAGGCTCACGGCCTTATTCGGATCTTCTTCGGTATGGAGAAGGCTCCAGCCAAGAAGAGCGCTCGTCGATAATTATCGATCAGCCAAAACGAGAGGGCCTGGCTCCACGGTGGTGGGGCCAGGCCTTTTTCGTATCTGCTTCCCGCACCCGTCCTGTCCGCCTCGATGCGAGAGTCCAGGGTTCCTCGATTTAGATTCAATGCGCCGTTGACCCGGAGGGCCCGTCTCCCTGTGCCCTGAAGCTTTAGCGAAAGGGTGCCGACGGGCTCCCCCTTTCGCTACGCTACGGGGGACAAGCGGGTATGTTTCTGTGTTTCAAGTTTAATCGCGACGTTTTTCGCGCTACGGAACGACGGTCGCCATGCCGGCCCGTCAGGAGACGGGCCCTCCGGGTTCGCAATTGCATGGGACATCTTTTCGAGACGGATACTAACGGCGACGAGGACCCTCCTTGCCGAGCCGTGATAACGACAGAGGGCCTAGCACCACCAGCGTGATACTAGGCCCTCTTCTTCTGCGCGTGAGTGGCTTGCCTACTTCACGACCTTGAGAACCTCGGTGAGAACGTCGGGCTCAAAGACGCTCGCCATGACGGCGTTGCGCATGAAGTTTGAGGCTGGAACGTTTGAGCTCTTGAGCCCATCATCGATCATCTGAGCGACGCTCTTGACGATCGACCCGAACGCCTTCGCGTCCGTTACCTTTATGCCCTGCTCAGCGCGCTCGTAGGTTGAGTTGAAGGTGTCGGCGTGCTGCTCGATGATCTGACCTACAACCGATTCGATCAGTTCGGGATAGGCGTAGCGAGCCAATCCTAAGAAGTACATCGGTCGCTTTTCATAGTTCGCCTCAATGAACAAACGAACCGGCTCTGGACGTCCGCTCGACACGACACCTCGGAACTCCTTAGCGAATGTCGCTACCTGCGGGGTCTGAGTTCCCTCACGCTTCAGGAAGCTCTTGAGCGCTGAATTGAGGTTCTTAGCGCTGGTAAGCGCGGTCGTTACTTCTTCTACAGTTGTTTCTAACATGGTCTACCCTTTGTGAGGTTACTACTAAAAATCTGGGGCGACTGACTTGTCGTAAATCATACGGGCGGCGTTCACCGCGAGGTCATTGAGGGCCTGCGACTCCTGCCCACGGGAGATATCTCGTGAGCTTAAGCTTGAGAGGTCAGCCGCGGATATCGATCCACTCGCGAAGTCGGGGGAGGTCGTTACCACAACGCTTTGGTTCGCGGCGTATTCCTTCGTCACCTTCAAGTTGTTTTCACGCCACAGGAGCTGTCCCGTTGTTCGACGAAGTTCACCGCCGAGGAGCATCGTCGCGTCCATCTGGAGCGAGGTGTTGGTGGAGGCGTTCACCGTGCCGGTGGTGCTCTTTACATCGATGATTCGGACGTTGAGGATTGCGTCAGCGTCACTCTGTTTCTCAACCACCGATACCGTCCCGTAGCTATCGAACTCATCCCGCAAAGCTTCGGTGACAACGTCCGCCAATCCGAGCTCTGTCGAGCCGTTCTCAACTCGTGGGATGTAGACAGTCTTCACATCGGCGGGAAGCACGCTCCCCGATCCACGGAAAGTGTATCCGCATCCGTATGACAAGATCACGACAACGAGGAGAGAGATACCGGTTATAAAGCTCTTCATGGTTATCCTTTTTTGTTAATCGAGCCGATCCGTTGGGGCAACTGGTCGATGTACTTTTTCAGTCCCCTCTCCTTGGTTCGGAGACCTTTGAGCGATTGCAAAAATTGCGCCTGCATCTCACCGGTCAGACGTACGATCTGCGCGTGTTGATTGGCGAGACGTTTCGCCAACTGCTGATCCGCGGGAGAGATGACGTGCCCACCAGCTTTGGTGGTCTTCCACGTAGCCTCCCACGTGGCAAAGCCCCCGACGTACTCGTCAATCACATCAAGCGCCTCCGCCGATCCCTCTCGGATCGCGGCTACCGCTTTTTTCCCTAGTTCGAGGAGGGCTCTTCCCTCTTTGGAGCTGCCGGTTGACGCCATATGGCCGGTATTATGATCCCATTATGTTGAAGCCGCAATCGACGTAGAGAACCTCCCCGGTCACTCCCCTGCCAAGGGGTCCGAGTAGGTAGAGTCCGGTGTTCGCGACATCGTCTTGGGTGACGTTCCGGCGCAGCGGGGCTTTCTCAGCGAACGCTGAGAGCATATCCCGAAACTGTGGAATTCCGGACGCGGCGAGGGTCTTTATGGGACCCGCGGAGATGGCGTTCACCCGAATGTTAAACTCTCCGAGGTCGGCGGCCAGATATCGCACCGAGGCCTCAAGGGCGGCCTTCG
>JAIXPR010000327.1 GCA_027486155.1 Pseudomonadota bacterium
AGCCTTCGGGTAGCGTCGCTTGAGCTCATCGGCAACGGTGAGCCCAGATGAATGATCACACGGTCCCACAAGGACTCTGAACAGAATCCCGCTTACCGCTCGACTTCTCCCTGGTGGGGACCGTCGTTTTCTCCCTGGTGGGGACCGTCGTTCCTTTGGCTCCTCTAGCAGCTGTTCGCTTGTTTGACGACGCTCTCCTCGGATAGACCATTCACGCTTTGGTCATGAGACCGTTGTCCTCCTCGAACCTCAACAAAGGTCAGGTGTATTCCAAAACTCTCCCGGATAGTTCGGACGCCAAGCAGGGCGATAAGGGTAAGTGCGCCGGTCATGATATGAACCGCGTTCATAATTCCGACAGATGACTTCAACGCAAGAAAGCTCCAGCTCAAGAGGACGGTTGTTCCGCGGATGAAGTTAGGGATCATGCAGGTTACGGTCGTGCGGAGATTCGTCCCATATTGTTCAGAGGCTGTTGTGACTAAAACCGCCCAGAGGCCACCAAAGAACCCTATCGGGAGAAACCACGCGTTAAACACCCATGTCTTGTCGAAAGTCAGATGTAGGAGCCCAAAGACGCACGCGCATTGCGCGCAGAGGAAATAGCTCAGGATAGCTCTTCTACTCCTCATGTATTGGCTTAGTAAGCACGAGGCGATATCCCCCGCCACAACCCCGATCGAGAAAAGGGAGATCGGAACCGCGCTGCTCAATCCCACGAAGCCGGAGGAGCCTTGGGCTATCTCTGGTGAGAAGGTGGCGATGGTCGTCCAGGAGAACGTATAGGGCACGCCGATCAGAACGAGAGCGAGAAATCGCACAACCCGGTCCCGGTTGGTGAACAGAAGTCTCAGGCTGCCCCGTTTAATCGTTTGATCGCTCTTGATGGAGGCGAAGATGCTCGACTCCGCCACCGCCACTCGGAGCGCGAGGAGCACCAGGCCGAGGCCTCCACCTATGTAGTACGTGGTTCGCCAATGAAAGAGATGCGCGGAATAACTCGACACTACGGCGCCAAGAGCTCCAGCAATTATCACACACGCCATACCGATGCCGCGGCGTTCCTTCGATAACACCTCTCCCACGAGCGTTATCGCGCCTCCGATCTCACCGGCGAGGCCTACCCCTGATATGAAGCGGAGCGCCTCATACTGCTCTACACTTGTGACAAATCCGTTGGCGATATTTGCCAAGGCGTAGGTCAGGATCGAGCCGAAGAGGGCTTGAACACGCCCCACCTTGTCACCGAGCACTCCCCACAGGATCCCACCGACGACCATGCCGAACATCTGCGCGTTAAGGAGTCGAACGCCCTCGGTGAGGAGCCCATCTCCGGAGATTCCGAGGTCCTTGAGGCTTTGTGTGCGCACGACGCTGAAGAGTACGAGGTCAAAGACGTCAACGAAGTATCCAAGGGCGGCGACAAGAACGATCAATGCGGTGCGTGAGGTCATAACAGGTCTCCGGTATACTCGAGGGGGTGCGTGACGAACCGCCGGAGGGGCGCTGCGGCGCAACACGACTGGCAGGTTAGCACAAGTTTCATCGCCACCACATGTGCCTATTGAGGGAGGCGGTCACGGTGCTGGGTCGTTATGTCGCTGGTCTAGGTATTTGAGAAGTCAGGATGCCAGCATGAGATGGAGATCTCGCTCTCGGCTCCCACGAATCGCCCCGCTCTTCTCTGCCGGCGTATAACCGATTTCGTCCTGCCGCGAGGCTAGAAGCGCCCAAGCCTCCCATGGTTCCCTTCTTCCCTGGAGACGTCCTGTCTTCGGCGAGGTTTGAACGCATTCCCGTCGATATGCCGGATGGCTGGTCGTGGAGATGTAGGTCTCATACCCGTGAAGCTCTTCGAAGAGGTGTTGTAGAAGTGTGCGCGCGAGGGAACTTTCTTTGGGGCTTCGTGGCTCCCGAAACGGGGGGAGATCGTGCGGCTTGAAGATGTGGGTTGGGTCAAATGATCCCTCGAGTATCTTGGGAGTTCGTTCGAACCGTTTCACGCATAATGCCGCTCGCCCATCCGTGATGATCATGCCGAAACCCCAAAGATGGATGGAATACCCGCAAGTTCGCGTGCGAGAATACCGCGTCGACCCGTGAATGGTCGCGGGAGGCCTCGTCTTAGTGAAACCGTATCTGGTGAGGAAGGCGCTCTCTTGGCGTCGAATATCGCACCCGAAGCACCACATCTGAAGGTTGACCAGCCTCTCAAAGTTTCGACCGAACGCTCCCGTGAATGACCACGAGTCGATCTTCGCCGAATATCGGGGAAAGAGATCTCGCGAGGGTATCATCACGACTCGTGTGTCTCCTGCAAGGTCCACGGTGAAAACGGATCTGAGAAGCTCTTCCAGCCATCCTCACCGAGCGCCAGTTCATCGTCTGTTAGCAGGCACCGGTCGAGCATCGAGGTAAGGCTCTCCTCGTTCATATCGACACCGATCAGCACGAGCTCCTGCTTGCCTTGGATGGAAGCGACCTCAGAGCTTATGAGCGCGCCGTTTTCGTCCCGAGCGGCCCAAAAGCCGGCGGGTTCAGAGCGACATGAGCCTCCAGCCTGAGACCACGACCCCGCGAGCCGTGAACGTGACGCCAGCCAAAAGAAGCCCTTTGAGCGCACCACCCCCGGCCACTCTGATTGAATGCACTCGGAGAACCGCTCAGGATGGAACGGTCGCTCACGTCGGTACACGAAGCTTGAGATACCGTACTCCTCCGTTTCAGGGGTGTGTTCACCCGCGAGCTCTTTGACCCAGCCAGGGCTTTGAGCGGCTTTTTCGTAATCGAAGAGCTTGGTGTTGAGCACGTCATGAGGATCGAGCGCGCCGAACTGAGCGTGGATGAGTCGAGCCTCAGGATTCAGCTTGTGAATCATCGCCTCAACGACAGAGAGCTGTCGTGGCGAGACGATGTCGGTTTTATTCAGCACGATGACGTTCGCGAACTCAACTTGATCGATGAGGAGATCGACGATAGTTCTGTCGTCCGTCTCATCCACCGCCATGCCGATAGTTCTGAGGTCGTCAGATGACTCCATATGCGAGAAGAAGCTGGCGGCGTCGACAACCGTCACCATCGTATCAAGTCGAGCGACATGGGAGAGGCTCCGCCCCTCTTCATCGGTATGAGCGAAGGTCGCTGCCACCGGCATCGGCTCGCCGATGCCCGTTGATTCGATGAGGAGGTAGTCATACTTCCGCTCCGCGGCCAACTCCGCCACCTGTTCGAGAAGGTCCTCTCGAAGGGTGCAGCAGATACATCCGTTGGACATCTCCACAAGCTTCTCCTGGCCGCGATCAAGGCGCGCGTCTCCGCGCTCAACGAGCTGCGCGTCGATATTCACCTCGCTCATGTCATTGACGATCACCGCGACCTTCAAGCCATCCCGATTGGTAAGAACGTGGTTCAGTAGCGTCGTTTTTCCGGCGCCTAGGAATCCGGAGAGGACGGTGACGGGGAGTGGTTGTTGGGAGGATCTTTTTTGGGGGGACATAGGAAATCTCCGAGAGAGGGCCCGGATATGCGCTCGTGAGATTTGCGCCTTCGGACCACAAGAGTGATACTATATGCAACTGAGTTGCATATGGCAAGAGGTGGTGGGCTGACCGATGTTCGATATTGCAGGTGATGCGGGCGGCTGCCTGCCTCGCCGAAGGATTAGCGAAGGCGGATCGTTCGGGCCGTGTGGCATCGCCTGTCGATGAAGCGGTGAAAACCTCCCCTCAATCGGCACCCGGTAGGGCCCGACTCCCGGCGGGCCGTATCTCAACGCGTGTTGATGAGGCCGCAATCTCTCATGGTCGTATCGACTCTCGCGGACTTATTGCATCGTCTATCTATGAGGCGCTGATACCTCCAGTTGTCAAACGGCCCGCCAGGAGTCGGGCCCTACCGCGTGGTGAGGCGATGCGGCATGAAGGGGTACTCGCCCATTTCATTTCGTCTAGAAGAGCGCGCCTGGAAAACCCTTCTCCATCAGCGCCTGTTTGTACGACTCACGTATCTCTCGCTTCAGTTTCTCGCATATCCGAGGAGTCGCGCGCTGCGTTATCGTGTCGATGAGCGTGTTCTTTGATGATTCATCCGCGAGCCCCTTAAACCCCGGAATATTTTGTCTGCCAAAATTCTCAAGGCCGGTCCGAGCGCATGTTTTCGAGGTTTCGTATCGCTGGCTGGTCGAGGCCAGGACATCAAAGAGGGCGAATACGGTCTCGTTCTCTGGGGTAATGAGGAAGGTGCAATAATCCGAGTATGCCTCATCGAGTGAGTGTTCGCTCGCCGTGAGAGTTCCCTGCTTGCGCGCTTCGAACAACTTAAGGTGTCCTACCTCATTCGCGAGAACCGCTTGAAAGATCACTTTCGGATCTCGGTGCTCCGCGAAGAGGTCCCGAGAGATTCCCCAAGGGGACACAAGAACATCCCCGGTTTTTGACACGGATCCATAGAGCTCATCTCCGTGGGGCGTGGCGACGAGTTTGATCAGCTCTCGCATGGACGATGCTTTGTCGTTGAAGTTGAGCATCCGCTTGACCGTATCGAACTCGTGGCTCTGCTTCGGCTCGCCGAGAGCGTACAGCACGACGGTCAGATAGGGTTGCTCGTTGAGCACCGTGCCACTGAGGTAGAGGTGGTAGCCCGCGCGATTAACCGCCTCAAAGAGTTTGTCGATGGCGCCGGGAGAATCGACGAAGGGCGCGTTGAGGAGGTCTTGGCTGATAGCGTTCAGGAGTCGGTTCTCGTAGGCCGTCTCCGCGCCAGCTGGAATCCACTCTCCAGTTTTGAGGAATGAACTCTGTTGGAGTTGGGCGATCGCCTCAATCTCAAGGGCCGTTCGTTGAACGGCCTTCAGGGCAGCGGAAGCACGAGGGTCGGAACCTCGCACTGCGGTCGGAGGTAGGGGGATGGCGGCAGGCGTATCATTCGAGGGCTCTCGAGGGAGGCCCTTCTGTTCTTGAGCTGATTGATCTTTGCAGCCGCTCGATGCGAGAGCGATCGTCGCTGCGAGAGAGGGAATCGTTGTTCTCATGAGAGATTGCATGGTTTCATAGCCATCTCAGGGGGCGTTTTTGCCCCAACTCAGTGTGCCTAAATGGATAACCCTACGCAAAACAAGAGTAGACAACTTGATTTGTATTGCGAAATCAGTGGCTTATATTTTCGCAGCCTCGAGCCAGCTTAACCGGACACGATGTGTTTATAGATTCTGCGCCTTATCCCTCAGCACATGGTCCGCCAGCACGAGCGCGGCCATCGCGTCCACGATCGGTACGGCGCGTGGGAGGACGCATGGGTCATGACGCCCTGACGCGGCGAGTTTCGTTGGTTGACCATCGGTGGTTACGGTATCCTGTTCCTTCCCGATCGTGGCGACCGGTTTGAAGGCGACGCGAAAGGTGATCGTGTTTCCGGTTGAGATTCCACCGAGTACGCCACCCGCGTTGTTGGTTGCCGTTGTGACCTCACCGTCCGCCCCTACGACAAAGGGATCGTTGTGCTGACTTCCACGAAGGTGAACAGCGTCAAAGCCGAGTCCGATCTCAAAGCCCTTTACCGCGTTGATGCTCAGCATCGCTTTCCCAAGATCTGCATGGAGCTTATCGAAGACCGGTTCACCGAGTCCTGGTTGCACGTTGCGAATGACACCACGGATAATGCCGCCGATTGAATCCCCATCTGCCTGCACTTCTCGCACGAGGTCGATCATCTTGGTGGCAGCCTCTTGGTCTGGGCATCGGATGATATTTGATTCTACCGACTCCTGCGTAACCTCATCAGGATTGACCTGTGATCGGATCGAGCCGACCTGTTCAACGTAGCTCACGATCTCAATCCCAAGGCTCTCGTGAAGGAATTTGCGAGCTATCGCGCCAGCCGCGACCCTTCCGAGGGTCTCTCTCGCCGATGCCCGACCACTTCCACGCCAATCACGCAGTCCGTATTTTGAGAGATAGGTGAAGTCAGCGTGTGAGGGACGGAACGCTTTGTGGAGGTCGTTGTAATCCTCGGAGCGTTGGTCCTTATTATAGGCGAGCATCATGATCGGGGTGCCTGTTGTATATCCCTCGAAGACGCCGCTCAAGATGTGGATAGTGTCCTCCTCTTTACGAGGGGTCGTAATGTCGCTTTGACCCGGCTTGCGGCGGTCGAGCTGCGCTTGAATGTCAGCTTCTGAGATCTCAAGTCCTGGAGGGCATCCATCCACGACCACGCCGACGGCGCCACCGTGCGACTCCCCGAAGGTAGTTATCTTAAAGAGCTCTCCAAATGAATTTCCGGCCATGTGTCCTCCGAGGAGGGGAGTGTATCACCCCAGGGCCTGCATGATCGAGTCCAGTTTGTCGACCGTAATCTGTCCAGCTGCCGAGCGGTTGGCTGCCTCAATCGGAGCGAAGGCCATCTCATTGCCCCAGATAGAACCGAAAACACGAGTGATTGTACCGTGTTTACCCATACCGAGTACGATACTCTTGTGACCCGATTCCCGGAGATCGATAAGAAGGGAGAGGAGCCGCAGCGCGTCCCGTTGCGTGGTGCAGTGGGTCGCAATCTTGATGACATGCGCGTTCCACCCCTTCATGCGGGCTACGATCGATCGAAGCACGGTGTCTGATGGGGTCTGAGAGAAGTTGTGGTACGAGAGGATGCTCTTGACCGGGATGCGAGCCGTTTGGAGTCGACCAATATCATCGGCCTGGACAGTGATATCCATGTCGACGAGCACCTGCTTGCGGGAGAGTGTGTTGATGATCTTAAAACGGGTGTCCGCATTGAGCTTCATCGCACCGAGGTTGCGACGTCGGAACACCATGACGAGCCTGTTCGGATACTGTCCGACGAGCGACGCCGCGAATCCGGGGTCGATATCCTCGATGTAGTCGAGCCACACCTCGGCGTAGCGAAACTTATTAATGTTCTTCTTGAGAACCTCCTCGACCTCAGCTCGGGTGGTTTTGATGATGGGGAGGCAGTACTTATTATCGACTCGTTGAGCGCACATAGAAGAAGAGCCTCACCGATCGAACCTCCTAAAAAGGTAGCTCCGCGAGGAGTTATAGCTCTGAAGGTGTGATCGGCGTATAGCGAAAATAAACTTCAAAAAATATTCCCAGAAGAGACGCTTAGGCGCGACCCTTTTGGCAGAAAAAAAGTATACGAGAAAGCATGACGTTGGTCACGCCCCAAGCGATCTTCTTAGAATCTTTTCCATTTCATCCCGGGGAGCCTTGACACCGGTGTGGAGATGGAATTGGGCGGCGCCCTGTTCAAGGAACATGTCGAGACCGGTGATGGTGGATGCCCCGGCTCGTTGACTGAACCGCAAGAGCTTGGTCGACACCGGGGCATAGATCGTTTCGAACACTATCTGCTCCCGTCGTAACGCTGACTCCGGAACAGGAGAGGCATCTATCTCGGGCGCCATGCCAACGGAGGTCGTGTTGATGATGATGTCGAAAGCTGCCAGCTCATCAGTCTTCTCAAGGGGCAAAACTGACACGTTGAATCGGTCCGCAAGCGTCGTTGCCTTCTCAAGCGACCGGTTGAAGATGGTGACGGAGGCCCCCTGGCTTCCGCATGCGTAGAGTGCCGCCTGTGCCGCACCCCCCGCACCGAGAAGAGCGACCTTTTTGCCTCGAAGGGAGGTTAGCTTCTCAAGGGGACGGAGTATGCCGATCCAGTCGGTATTAAAGCCGGTCAGTATTCCGCCGTTGTTCACGACGGTGTTTACGGCGCCTATGGTAGCCGCGGTCGGATCGATCTCGTCCAAAAGATCCATGATCGACACCTTGTGAGGCATCGTCACCGCAAGTCCCCGAATTCCAAGTGCGCGGACCCCCTTCATCGCGTCGGCGAGCGTGCCCGACCGTACCTGAGCGCCCCCCATGACGAAGGGTAGGCAGCACGCCGCATATGCCGCGTTGTGCATGGCGGGAGAGAGGCTATGGCTGACCGGGTCGCCGATGACCAGACAGAGTGATGAGTGGGCGGATATCTCTAGCTGCATATATTTTACGTTAGGTGGGAGATGATCGCCGAGCACACCTGCTCGACGGAGCGTCCATCGGTATCGACGGTGATATCAGCGTAGCGCTCGTATATCGGTAAGCGTTGTTGGTACAGTGCGAGCGCGTTCGCTTTATCGGCGAAGAGGGGTCTTGAAGCGAGCTCTCCAGCTCGTTCAGCGACCGTTTCAAAGGAGGTTCGGAGATAGATCACCACACCTCCGTTCGCTCGAAGGTTACTCATGTTCTCGGGACGAGTGATTATCCCGCCACCGGTCGAGATCACCACATCGTGAGCGTCTCTGAGCGAGGCCGCGACCTCGGCCTCAAGCTCTCGAAAGTGAGATTCCCCCTTCTCGGC